>CAUPYO010000284.1:0-3680 GCA_963515565.1 uncultured Microbacterium sp. | reverse complement strand
GCTCTTCCCCGAGGAGCACCAGCCGGGTGTCGACCTCATCCTCCCCGACTTCGAACCGATCAAGAAGCGCCTCGACGATGTCGTGGGAGTCGTGCTGACACACGGCCACGAAGACCACATCGGTGCGGTGCCGTACCTGCTGCGCTTGAAGAGCGACATTCCCCTGATCGGCTCCAAGCTGACGCTCGCCCTCGTGGAGGCGAAGCTCAAAGAACACCGCATCAAGGCGTACACCCTCACCGTCGCCGAGGGGCAGGAGGAACAGGTCGGGCCGTTCGACCTCGAATTCGTCGCGGTCAACCACTCGATTCCCGATGCTCTGGCCGTGGCGATCCACACGGACGCCGGCACGGTTCTGGCCACCGGTGACTTCAAGATGGACCAGCTTCCGCTCGACGGTCGCCTCACCGACCTTCGGGCCTTCGCGAGCCTCGGCGAGGACGGTGTCGATCTCTTCCTCGTCGACTCCACCAACGCCGATGTGCCCGGATTCACCCCGCTCGAGCGCGACATCGGCCCGGTTCTGGACCAGGTCATCGGCAAGGCTCAGCGCCGCGTGATCGTGGCGAGCTTCTCGAGCCACGTGCACCGCGTGCAGCAGGTCATCGACGCGGCTGCCGCCAACGGCCGCCGCCTCGCCTTCCTCGGCCGTTCCATGGTGCGCAATATGACCATCGCCGAAGACCTGGGCTACCTGAAGGTGCCCGACGGTGTGCTCATCGACTACAAGAAGGCCAAAGACCTGCCGGACGATCGCATCGTCTACATGTCGACCGGTTCGCAGGGCGAGCCGATGGCGGTGCTCAGCCGCATGGCCAACCTCGATCACGCGATCGAGCCCGGCCCCGGCGACACCGTGATCCTGGCCTCCAGCCTCATCCCCGGAAACGAGAACGCGGTCTATCGCGTGATCGACGGCCTCACCAAGCTCGGCGCCAACGTCGTGCACAAGGGGAACGCCAAGGTGCACGTGTCGGGTCACGCGGCCGCGGGCGAGTTGCTGTACTGCTACAACATCCTCAAGCCCCGCAACGTCATGCCGGTGCACGGCGAATACCGTCACCTCATCGCGAACGCCAAGCTCGCACAGGACTCCGGTGTGCCGGCGGCGAACACGATCGTCGCCGAGAACGGCACCGTGGTCGATCTCGCGGACGGTGTCGCGCGCGTCGTCGGTCAGCTCGACATCGGCTTCGTCTACGTCGACGGCTCGACCGTCGGTGAGATCACCGACGCCGACCTGAAGGACAGGCGCATTCTCGGCGAGGAGGGCTTCATCTCGGTGATCGTGGTGGTCGACGCCGCCACCGGTCGCGTCATCACCGGCCCGGAGATCCACGCTCGGGGCTTCGCCGAGGACGACGCGGTCTTCGATGCCGTCAAGCCCAAGATCGCGGCAGCCCTCACCGAGGCGGCGCAGTCGGGGGTGCGTGACACTCACGCCATGTCGCAGGTGGTGCGCCGCACGATCGGACGCTGGGTCAACCAGTCGCTGCGTCGGCGTCCGATGATCGTGCCGCTCGTCATCGAAGCCTGACCACCAGAGCGCTAGCATCGGGTCCATGCCCGCCAGCTTCCGCGTTCGACCTGCCGCGCAGGCCGACGGCGCGTTTCTCGGCGACATGGTCGTCGAGGCGGCGAACTGGCGGCCGGGGGCTGCGCGCCCGCGGCACGAGGTGCTGACGCATCCCGACCACACCAGATACATCTCCGGATGGATGCGACCGGGTGATGCCGGTGTGATCGCCGTGGATCCTCAGGACGTTCCCATCGGAGCGGCCTGGTATCGGATGCTGCCGCGCACCGACCCCGGTCTCGGGTACGTCGGAACGGGGGTTCCCGAGTTGATCATCGGGGTGCGCCCGATCTGGCGCGCCCATGGTGTCGGTCGCGCTCTCCTGCAACGGCTGTGCGAGCACGCCCGCGAGCAGGGTTTCGGGCGGATCAGCCTCTCCGTCGAGCGGGGCAACTACGCCCAGACCCTGTATCGCAGTGAAGGGTTCGCGCTGACGCAGGCCGGCCACGGCCGCGACACCATGGTCAAGCGTCTGCGCTGAGCGCGGAGGACGGCGCGACGCCTGACCCGCGCAGCTGAGGCGCGGGCCGCGTCAATCCGGGGATCCGGAGGCCTTTCGGCCTACCGTGGAGTAATGGCACGATCCACGAGTACGCCCACGAACGCCCGCGCGTCCGCGAAGGGCTCCTCCACGCGTGCCCGCAAGCCGGCGCCGGCGCCCAAGAAGTACGTCGACGAGGAAGACCGCCCGTCCGTCGGGGTGCGCGCCTGGCTCGGGGTGGCCCACGCGGTCGGAGGCATGTTCCGTGCCTTCGGCCTCGAGACGCTCGAAAAGGACCAGCGTCGCGACGGCTTCCCGTTCTTGCTCGTGCTTCTGGCCGCCATCGGTGCCGTGAACGAGTGGTTCTTCATCGGCAACGAGGCGGCCACCCAGATCAGTGCGTACACGGTCGGCCTGTTCGTCGGGCGTGTGGCGTTCATCATGCCCGTCCTGCTGCTGGTGCTCGCCGGCTGGCTCTTCCGGCATCCGCCCTCCGTCCACGACAACGGACGCATCGGCATCGGCTTCGGACTGTTCGTCCTTTCGATCGCGGGCTTCTGCCACGTGGCAGGTGCACGCCCCCAGCCGTCGCAGGGGATGCCGGCGCTGAGTGCGGCCGGCGGCCTGTTCGGGTGGACGGTCGGCGAACCGCTGTCGCTGCTGACCACCATCGGTGCCTATCTGGTGCTCGCCGCTCTCACGTTCCTCAGCATCCTGATCCTCACGAAGACCCCGCCGAACCGCATCGGCCGTCGCTTGGGCGACCTGTACGCCTGGATGTTCGACGCCGAACGCCCCGCCCCCGTCGATCCCGCGGCGACCGGGCCGACGGTCGCCTTCGATGCCGCGCAGGACGCGGCCGAAAAGGATCTGCCGTGGTGGCGCCGCAACAAGTCGGGTCGCGAAGAGGATGTCGATGGACACCTGGGGTCCGATGACCTGACCGCCCTGCTCGATACCAGCGTCGACGGCAGCTTCGAGCAGGCCGTCGCCGTTCCGGCAGCGCCGGTGCTCCCCGACGCTCCGACGGAGATCATCGACCCCGCTGTCATCGCGAACGCGAAGAAGGCTGCGCGCCGCGCCGACACCGGCATCCGGGAGGACAGCGGCGAGATCGTGCTGGACGACGGCACCCTGCCGGGCATCTCGGGCCTCGGCGACGACCACGACGGGCGCCCGCCGCAGGCGCCGTATCTGCTCCCGTCGGTCGCCGCGCTGGCGCAGGGCACGCCGCCTAAGGCGCGCTCGGAGGCGAACGACCGCGTCGTGGCCGCCATCATGGGCGTCTTCGAGCAGTTCGGTGTGGATGCCCGGGTCACCGGGTTCTCGCGGGGACCGACAGTGACCCAGTACGAGATCTCGCTCGGCCACGGCGTCAAGGTCGAGCGCATCACGGCCCTCACGAACAACATCGCCTACGCGGTGGCCTCCAACGAGGTGCGCATCCTCGCCCCGATTCCGGGCAAGAGCGCGATCGGCGTGGAGATCCCCAACACCGACCGCGAGATCGTCACGCTCGGCGACGTGCTCCGCTCGGCAGCCTCGACGAGCCAGACCCACCCGATGACCATCGGCGTCGGCAAGGACGTCGGCGGCGGCTACGTCGTCGCGAACCTCGCGAAG
>CAUPYO010000283.1:0-3714 GCA_963515565.1 uncultured Microbacterium sp. | reverse complement strand
TCCTGCTCGCCTACGCCGTCCTCTGGGTGGTGCTCACCATCGACACCCTGCGCCTGATCCGCTTGGTGAACGTTCGTCGCGGTGCCCGTCCGCTCGCAGCCGCGCTGGCGATTCTCGGTCTGGTCGTCGGCAGCGGGGGAGCGGTCTACGCGGCCCAGCAGTTGCTGGCGCCCGCCCGTGAGGCGATCGCGTCGATCTTCACGAACGATGCGCCGCCGGTGCCGCCCTCCAACGGCTACTACAACTTTCTGCTGCTCGGAGCCGACAGCGGCCTGGGCCGCGACTCGATGAGGTTCGACAGCATCTCGGTGGTCTCCGTCAACGCCGAAACGGGGGCGGTGCACATCACCGGCATCCCGCGTGACCTCGCCTACGCGCCGTTCGCCGATGGACCCATGCACGACCGCTACCCCGACGGGTTCACCGGGCATCCCTCGGAGTCGTGCGGGTGGGGACCGGGCATCAACCAGCTCATGAACGCCGTCGAGATCTGCCAGCCCGAGGAGGGCAAGGAGATCTACCCGGATGCCGCCGCGAAGAGCTCCACGCCGGCGATCGAGGCGACCAAGGACGCCGCGGAGGGCATCCTCGGCATCCAGATCCCGTACTACGTGTTCGTGGACATGAAGGGTTTCGCCGACATCGTCGACGCCCTCGGCGGCGTCGACATCACGGTGCAGGAACGTCTACCCAAGGGCGGCGGGCCGACGTACGAGGGCGAGTCGGCCGAGGACTGGGCGATCGGCTGGATCGAGGCCGGCGCTCAGCACATGGATGGCGACACGGCGCAGTGGTACGCCCGCTCGCGCTATACGACGAGTGACTGGGACCGCATGCGCCGCCAGCGCGAATTGCAGCAGGCGATTCTCGCGCAGGCGAGCCCGGCGAACGTGCTCAGCCGCTTCCAGGCCGTCGCCGCGGCGGGATCCGATCTCGTCAAGACCGACATCCCGGACTCGATGCTGGGCTACCTCGTGCAACTCGGCATCAAGGCGAAGGAGCAGCCGGTGCAGACCCTCGAGCTCACTCCGGAAGGCGCGGGCATTCGCACCGATGACCCGACGCCCGACGAGTATGCCCACGTGCGCGACGTCGTGCAGCAGATGCTGTACCCGCCGTCGCCCTCCCCGACACCGGAGGGGTGACCATGACCGCCACCCTGCGTGTCGTGCTCGACCAGGTCGTCGCGCCGACCCATGCCGATCTCGGCATGGCTTCGCGTGAACTCACGCGCGCCGTGATCTCCACCGCCCCCTCCGGCTGCGATGTCGCGGCGATCGTGCCTTCGGTGGCCGACGCGTCCGCGGCGCTGGAGAGCGCGGTACCGGGTCTGGTCGACGTCACCCGCTCGTCGCTGCAGCGACGGGAGCTGGCCGCGTCGTGGCAGTTGGGAATCGCGCCGGGAATCGGCGGCGGGATGATCCATTCGCCGACGTCGCTGGCCCCCTTGGTCAAGCACGACCGCGTGCACGACAATGATCAGATCGTCGTGACGATGTGGGAGCTCGACGCGTGGGAGCGGGCGGCGGAGATGCCGCGTACGGCCGTCACCTGGCACAAGGCGATGCTCAAGCGGGCCGTCAAGCACGCCGACGCCGTCGTCGTTCCGACCCATGCGTTGGCGGACCGCCTGGCAGAGATCGCGGTTCTCGGCGACCGGGTGCGGGTGATCGCGGGGGCGGCACCGGCCGCGTTCGCCGTGCCGACGGATGACGTCGGACGCCGTCGTGCCCTCGACATTCCGGACGGCGTGCTCGTCGTCGCGGGATCGTCAGCCGACTCGTCGCGGCTGGCGGAGGCCTTCGGCGCAGTCGCGTCGTCGGGATCGGATCTGCCGGTCGTCGTCGTCGACGCTCCGGAGGGCGACGAGCCGGCGGTGGTCGAGCTCGCCGCGGCATCCGGTCTGGCCGAGGGGCGCGTGCACGTGCGCGGCGCGCTCGACGACGCCGACCGTGCCGCCGTCTTCGGCGGTGCGGTGGCCCTTCTGGCGCCCTCCCAGCTCAGCGGGTTTCCGTGGCGGGTCGTGGAAGCCCTCGCGATCGGCGTGCCCGTGATCGCGGCAGATTCGCCCTCGCATCGCGAGGTCGTGTGGGACGGAGGGGTGATGGCGTCCGCCGAGGAAGGCGGATTCGCCGAGGCGCTCACGGCCCTGCTCGGCTCCGCCGCCGCCGTCGAACGCCAGGCCGTGCTCGCTGCCGACCGGGGACGAGCGTTCTCGTGGCTCGGCGCCGCGGAGCGTGTGTGGCAGCTGCACGCGGACCTGTGAGGATGCGTGGCGCCGCGTGTCTTCGGCGTGTCTTCGGTGCCCCGGTGGTATCAGTACGTGACATCAGTAACAATGGTCACGTGCGTATCCGAAGCCGGTCCCCCCGCCCCGCTCGGCCCATACGGCGGCGGATGTTCGCCGGGGCCGTCGCTGCAACTGCAGCGCTGATCGGGTCTCTTGTGCTCGCTGCGCCGGCTCAGGCTGTCCCGCAGGTGCCGTCCACCGCCGTCGACGCGGGCATCGTCAAGGCCGCTGCGGTCACCGGATTCAATCCCGAGAACATCATCTCGGACGCACTCTTCTACGACGGCAATGCGATGTCGTCCGCGGAGATCCAGGCGTTCCTCGACGCGCGCATCGGCGGCTGCAACAACGGCAAATGCCTCAACGTGTTGAACGCGAGCATATCTTCGCGCGATGCCTGGTACTCGGCGGTGACGGGCGATCTCGTGTGCTCCGCGCTCCAAGGCGGCACGATGCGGGTGTCGGAGCTCATCTACCGGGTTCAGGTCGCATGCGGCATCTCCGCGAAGGTGATCCTCGTCACGCTGCAAAAGGAGCAGGGACTGACCACGAGCAGCGCGCCGTCGGACTGGAACCTCCAGGCAGCGATGGGAGCGTCGTGCCCGGACACCGCACCGTGTGATCCCGCCTACTCGGGCGTCGGCCCACAGATCGTTCAGGGCGTGCGTCAGCTCAAGATCTATAAGGCGGGACGTTTCGCCAAACAGCCGGGCGTCAACTACATCGGTTACAGCCCCAATGGCTCCTGCGGCGGCACGAACCTCAACATCCAGAACTACGCCACGGCTGCGCTGTACAACTACACGCCTTATCAGCCGAATGCCGCGTCGCTCGCCGCGGGCTGGGGGCTCGGAGACGGATGCTCGAGCTACGGCAACCGCAACTTCTACAACTACTACACCAGCTGGTTCGGAGCCACCCAAGTGCGCTCCACCGTCAACGACCCGGTCGGCAACTTCGAATCTGTGAGCGTCGCCCCCGGCCTCTTTCGCGTCAAAGGTTGGGCATTCGACCCTGACACATCGGCATCCATCCAGGTGCATGCGTACGTAGGGGCTCGTGGGTTCCCGTTCGTCGCCGAAGGCAGCCGACCGGACGTCGGGTCCGCCTACCCCGGTAGAGGTTCCGCACACGGCTTCGACGTCACCATCCCGGCAGCCTCCGATGGAACGGTCAACGTGTGTCTTTGGGCCATTAACGTGGGCGCGGGTGAGAACCTCTCGATGGGATGTCGCACCGTTACCGCGATGAGTGGAAACCCGGTAGGAGAGGTCGATCAGATCTCTGCGGCCGAGGGTGCGGTTACCGTGCGCGGTTGGGCGCTCGATCCTGACACGGCCGATCCGATCGCCGTCCACGCGTACATCGACGGACAGGGCGTTCCGGTCATGGCCAGGGACATACGCGACGACCTCAACGCTCCC
>CAUPYO010000282.1:0-3720 GCA_963515565.1 uncultured Microbacterium sp. | reverse complement strand
GATCGACGGTGTCGAAGGGCACGTCGGGACGGGATGCCGCGACGGCGGCCATCGAGCGGGGCAGGTCGAACGGCAAGCGTCCGCCGGCGGCGGCCACGCCGCTGAGCACGTCGAGGAGGGCGGCGGAGCTCGCACCCCAGTTGCCCGTCACGGTGACGCCCAGCTCGACGATCGGCGTGAGGATGGCCGGTCGGTCGAGGAAGACATCGACCACGGTCGGCACGACGGCGGCGACCCGGGCCACGTGCGCCACGACCTCCGGCGGGAAGTCCAGCGAGCCCGCGTGGAAGAAGTTCTCGAAGCTCGAGCCGCGCTGCTCGTACGGCGCCTGCAGGCGGAGCACGGCGAGGTCGGCCTCGGTGGGGGTGGTGACGACCTCGCCGTAGGCGGAGGCGATGGCCTGGTCGACCCCCTCGACGTAGAGCTTCAGCCCGCGGGCGAAAGGCACCGCATCGGTCGCGGCCAACACCGTGATCGCGGCGCGCTGGGCCGCGTTACCCGCGGCGCGGAAGGATGCCGAGCCGACGACCTCGTCTGCCGCCGCCGCATCCACATACGGGTTCTCGAACAGACCGAGGAGGAACTTCTCGCGCAGCAGGCGGCGAGCCGACACGTCGAGGCGGTCGTCCGTCACCACGCCGTCGGCGACGAGCTGCAGGAGGATCTCGGTGCAGCGTTCGCCGCCGAGCTGGTCGGCCCCGGCATCCAGGATCTTCGCCATACGTTCGGCGGGGGTGAGGTGCTCGACGCCCCAGGCGCGCGCGGGGAAGGGATCGCCCATGATCTCGCTGTCGGTGACGAGTCCCCAGTCGGTGCAGACGATGCCGTCGAAGCCGAACCGCTCGCGCAGCAGACCGGTCAACACGCTCTTGTTGAAGCCGAAACCGACCTCTTCGTAGGCGGTGCCGATCGGCATGCCGTAGTAGGGCATGACCTGACGCACCCCCGCCTCGAACGCCGCCGCGAAGGGCGCCAGGTGCCGCTCGAACGCGTCGCCGGGGTAGACCTGCTCGCGGCCGTAGGCGAAGTGCGGGTCTTCGCCGTCCTTCTGCGGACCGCCGCCGGGAAAGTGCTTGACCATGGTCGACACCGAATCGGGACCCAGCTCGTCGCCCTGGAAGCCGCGGATGTAAGCCGCTCCCAGCCGCGCCGACACCTCGGCATCCTCGCCGAAGGTCTGCAGCTGGCGCGCCCACCTGGGCTCGGTCGCGAGGTCTACCTGAGGATGCAGTGCCACGCGGATGCCGACGGCGGCATACTCCTGGCGGGCGATGTCGCCGAAGGTGCGCACGAGCTCCTCGTCGCGCGTCGCCGCGAGCCCCAGCGCATCGGGCCACTGCGAGAACGGGCCGGCGTGCATCGACGCCCCGGGGTTGTCGGTGAAGGAGTGGCGCGGATCGGTGGAGAGGGTCACGGGGATGCCGAGGCGCGTGGATGCCGCGAGCTGCTGCAGCCGGTTGTGCCAGCGGGCGATGTCGCCGGCGGTTGGCGCCGCACCCAGCAGGTTGAAGTGGGTCATGTGGCGTTTGCGCACATACTCGTCGGTCGAGGGCAGGCTGAACGCGCTGTCGCCCTGCGACAGCTCACCATCGGGGCCGATGGAGATCATCGTCTGGAAGAAGAGTCCGACTTTCTCCTCCACAGTCATTTCGCGCAGAAGGAGTTCGACGCGCTCGGCGACCGGCAAGCTCGCATCGAGCCAGGGGCGGTTGGAGACGGGTGCGGCAATCGCGGGGCTATCGACGGGTGCGGGGGTATCGGCGGGCGCGCCCGGGGGAAGCTCTGGCATGGGTGATCCTTCACGGCGGTGTGAGAGCGGGGCCGGACGGCCCCTCCCCGCGACCGTACACGGAAACCGACCACTTGGTAACTACTAATGAGGGTCAGGGGATTGCAGGTCTAGGGTGGGCCCGGGAGGCGACAATGACCACGCCGGCACCGGCGCGCAGGCGCAACACGGCCGCCACACGCGAGCGCATCGTCGATGCGGCGCGCGAGGTCTTCGTCGCACGGGGCTATCGCGCGGCGTCGCTGCGTGACGTCGCGACCGCCGCGGGCATCACCCATCCGGGTCTGCTGAAGCACTTCGCCACGAAGGACCTGCTGCTCGCTGCGGTGATCGCGACCTACGATCGGGCCGCCGAGGACGTGACGCAGCCACGCGGCGCCGGTGCGGGCGGCGATCTCGCCTTCGCGGCGGTGGCCGCTCGAAACGAGCAGATCGAGGGATACCTGCCGCTGTACGCCGCCCTCGTCGGCGAGGGCTCCACCCACCACCACCCGGCCCACGCCTACATGCGAGAGCGCTACGCACGACTGCGGGAAGTGTCGGCCCTGCAATTGCGGGGCGCCAGCGCGGTCGGCGTCGTGCATCCCGCGCGAGACTTCGACGGCGAGGCCGTCCGCCTGGCGGCCGTGTGGGACGGACTGCAGCTGCTCGCGCTCTACCTGCCCGAGCGCGTCGACGTGGTCGCTCTGCTCACGGAGCTGCAGCGGCTGCTCGCCACGGCGCCGCGATCGCAGGGAGCGGTGAACGGCGGAGACGGCGGCCCGACGGATGATTCGGATGCCGCGTCGCGCGCCGCGGCATCCGAATCAGCGTCGCCCGCGCCCTGGCCGGCGCTCGATCTCGGCATCGACGACGGAGACAGCGCGGAGGGATACCGCGTCGGGCGGGAGCGTCGGGCGCGCATCGTGCGCGATGCGACAGCGCTGTTCGCGCGCGACGGCTATGCCGACACCAGCCTGCGGGAGATCGCCGAGCGGGTGGGAGTGTCGAAGTCGGCGCTGCTGCACCACTACCCGTCGAAAGAGGCTCTGCTGCGCGCCGTGCTCACCGAACGCGACCGCGCGATCTCCTCTGCCCCGTCCGGGGCGACCGACCGGGCCGCCGACGCCCTGCGCAACTTGCCGTGCAGCGCGGCCGAGAACGCGACGTCGACCCCCGGGCTCATCGAGGTGTACGCCGTGCTGTCGTGCGAGTCGCTGCCGGACGACCATCCCGCGCACGACTACTTCACTCGTCGGTTCACCGCGACCGTCGACCACTTCGCGGCGGTGCTGCACGCGGCGCAGCGTGACGGCGATCTGCCCGCCCACCGCGATCCCGAACGCGAGGCCATCCGCCTCGTCGCCCTGTGGGACGGACTTCAGTATCAGTGGCTGTACGACCGCGACAGTGTCGACGTGGCTGCGCAGTTGAGGGCGCACCTCGACGACATCCTGCCGCCGCGCTGACGACCGCACGCACGCGGGAGACCCGGAGGCGGGCACCGAAGCGATGGAGGCAGTTCACCGGATTCGGCTCCGGTTCACGGATTCGGACGGAGGATGCCGCGGCATCCGATTCTGTTGCGCATCTCCGAATCTGGTGAGCGTTGCGCTGAGCGAGGGCTGGGCACGTCGGCTCAGTCCGCTCCGGCTCAGTTCGCTCCGGCTCGGCCGCCCCGGCTCAGTTCGCGTCGGCTCAGTTCGCGTCGGCTCAGTTCGCGGCGATGACCGCGAGGACCGCCTCGCCGTACGCCTCGCGCTTCTTCGCGCCGATGCCCGTGATGCCCTCGAGCGCGGCGACCGATGCGGGGCGCTGCTCGGCGAGGGCCCGCAGGGTGGCGTCTCCGAAGACGATGTAGGCGGGGACGCCCTGCTCCTTCGCGGTCGCCGCGCGCCACGTGCGCAGCGCCTCGAACAGATCGCGATCGGCGTCGGCGACCTGGTCGCTCG
>CAUPYO010000281.1:0-3721 GCA_963515565.1 uncultured Microbacterium sp. | reverse complement strand
GCTCGACGCCCTGCTTCAGGCGAACGGTCTCTCCCGCGACGCGATCATCTACCCGGGACAGGTTCTTTCGGTGCCCTCGGCGGCGCCCGCGACCCTGGTGTCCACCCCCGCGGCCGCGCAGACGCCGGTGCCCGCCGCGGCCTCGGTGCAGGGCCTCGATGCGGAGCAGATCGCGAACGCCCGCGTGATCATCGGCGTCGGCAGGTCGCTGGGCGTGCCCGATCGGGGCATCGCGATCGCGCTGGCCACCGCGATGGTCGAGTCGTGGATCCGCAATCTGGACTGGGGCGATCGAGACTCACTCGGACTGTTCCAGCAGCGACCGAGCACCGGATGGGGTACCCCCGATCAGGTGCGCGATCCCGCGCAGGCTGCCCACGCTTTCTTCACGGGCGTCTCCGATGCCAACGGGCCGCGCACGCACGGACTGCTCGATGTCCCGGGCTGGCAATCGATGGACTTCGGTGCCGCCGCCCAGACCGTGCAGGTGTCGGCGTACCCGGAGCGATACGGTCCGTGGGAGCAGCAGGCATACGCCTGGCTCGCCGCGCTCGGCTGAACCCGCGGGCGGCAGAGGCGCCGATTGGCTGCGCACATGCCGTGAGGGGTGAGGCGCTGCCGGGTGCGGCGGCTCCGGCTCCCTAGAATCACAGAGTGAGCACGAGTCAGCAGACCGACCCGCTGATCGGCCGTCTCGTCGACGGCCGATACCGCGTGCGTGCTCGCATCGCCCGGGGCGGCATGGCGACCGTCTACGTCGCCACCGATCTGCGGCTCGAGCGGCGCGTCGCGTTGAAGGTGATGCACAGCCATCTCTCCGACGACACGGTGTTCCAGAGCCGATTCATCCAGGAGGCACGTGCGGCCGCCCGCCTCGCCGACCCCAACGTCGTCAACGTGTTCGACCAGGGGCAAGACGGCGAGATGGCCTATCTCGTCATGGAGTACCTCCCCGGAATCACCATGCGAGAGCTCCTGCGGGAGCAGAAGCGTCTCAGCATCCCCCAGACGATCACCATCATGGATGCCGTGCTCTCCGGCCTTGCCGCGGCGCACCGGGCGGGAATCGTCCACCGCGATGTGAAGCCCGAGAACGTCCTGCTGGCCGAAGACGGTCGTATCAAGATCGGCGACTTCGGGCTCGCACGCGCCACCAGTGCGAACACGGCGACCGGGCAGATGCTGCTGGGCACCATCGCCTACTTGGCGCCGGAGCTGGTGACGCGCGGCACGGCCGATGCCCGCAGCGACATCTACGCACTCGGCATCATGCTCTACGAGATGCTCGTCGGCGAGCAGCCGTACAAGGGCGAGCAGCCGATGCAGATCGCCTACCAGCACGCGACCGACTCCGTCCCGCGCCCGAGCGCGCGCAACCCCGGCATCCCGGAGCAGTTCGACGAGCTCGTGATGTGGGCGACCGAGCGAAATCCCGATGACCGACCGATCGATGCGCGGGCCATGCTGGAGCGTCTGCGCGAGATCGAGAAGGAGCTCGGCGTGCATCCTCACGTCGTGCGCGCACCGGCGGCGGGGATCGTGGCCATCGACGACGGCGTCGACTCGGGCGAACTCACCAAGGTCATGCCCGGCACCTTCACCGCGCCGACGGTGACCGAACAGGTCGACAACACGACGCGGCTACGTCTGCGCTCGCGTCGTCGTGCACGCGCGGGCGGATGGCTCGTGGCCCTCGTGCTCGTGCTCGCCGCGGTCGCGGGCGGCACGGGCTGGTGGTTCGGCTCCGGTCCGGGCTCGCTCATCGGCGTTCCCGATCTGACCGGTCGCACCCTCGAGCAAGCGACGACGGAACTCGCGGCCGACGGGCTGACAGTCATACCGGCCCAAGATCACAGCCGGGATGTCGCCGCCGATCTGGTGATCCGCACCGATCCGGCAGCGGGCGCGCGCGTCGGCAAGAACAGCGCCGTGACCGTCGTCGTCTCGCTCGGCCCGGCATCCCACGACATCTCCGCCCTGGCCGGGCAGAGTATCGATGCGGCCAAGAAGTCGCTCGCCGACGTCTACATCGCGCTGGCGGGCGATCCGACGCAGGTGTTCACGGATGCCGCCCGCGACACGGTCGTGAGCGCGAGCATCACGCCGCCTGGCGGAGGCACCGCGGTGGACTGCTCCAAGGGCTGCTCCGCGCTGGAAGGATCGACGGTGACCTTCGAGGTGTCTGCCGGTCCGGTACCCGACGTCTCCGGGCAGACCGTCGACTCCGCCACCGCCGCGCTGAAGGCTGTGGGCCTCAACGCGACGACGACCCAGGCCTACGACGACACCGTTCCCGACGGCCGCGTCATCCGCATCGCCGACCGCGATGGGGGCGGCTCGTTCCGCCCCGGCGACACGGTCACCCTCGTCGTCTCGAAGGGGCCGCAGCTCTTCGCCATCCCGAACGTGCTGGGCATGACCCGCGACGAGGCGAAGAAAGCACTCGACAACGCGGGTTTCAAGTTCGCCTACTCCGGGCTGTGGGATGCCTGGCCGGACAACTTCACGAAGGTGGCGGGGCAGGATCCCGCCGGCAACGCAATGCGCCCCAAGGGAACGACGGTCACGCTCCAGTTGACCGTCACGGGCTAGACCTTCCGCGCCGAACACCCGAGGAGCCATGCGCTCCCCCAGCGGCGCTCAGCGCTTCTCGAGCTCCTCGGCCACGAGGAAGGCGAGCTCGAGGCTCTGCATGTGGTTCAGACGCGGATCGCACAGGCTCTCGTAGCGCGTGGCCAGCGTCGCCTCGTCGATGTGCTCCGAGCCGCCGAGGCACTCGGTGACGTCATCGCCGGTGAGTTCGACGTGGATGCCGCCGGGGAACGTGCCGACCGCACGGTGCGCCTCGAAGAAGCCGCGCACCTCGTCGACCACGTCGTCGAACCGACGCGTCTTGTAACCCGTCGGCGTCGTGATGCCGTTGCCGTGCATCGGATCGGTGACCCAGAGCGGCGTCGCCCCGGAATCACGCACCGCTTCGAGCAGTGGGGGCAGGGCGTCGCGGATCTTGCCCGCACCCATCCGGGTGATGAACGTGAGGCGTCCCGGCTCGCGCTCGGGGTCGAGCTTGTCGATGAGCTGCAGCACCGTCTCGGCGCTCGTCGACGGACCGAGCTTGACGCCGATGGGGTTGCGGATCTTCGAGAAGTAGTCGACGTGCGCGCCATCGAGCTCTCGCGTGCGCTCGCCGATCCAGAGGAAGTGGGCGGCGGTGTTGTACGGCGTGCCGGTGCGCGAATCGATACGCGTCATCGGACGCTCGTAGTCCATCAGCAGGCCCTCGTGACCCGTGTAGAACTCGACGCGGCGCAGCTCGTCGAAGTCGGCGCCCGCCGCCTCCATGAACTTGATCGCCCGATCGATGTCGGTCGCCAACCGCTCGTACTGCTGGTTGGCGGGGTTCTGCGCGAAGCCCTTGTTCCAGCTGTGCACCTCGCGAAGGTCGGCGAACCCGCCCTGGGTGAAGGCGCGGATGAGATTGATCGTCGATGCGGCGGTGTGGTATCCCTTCAGCAGACGCTGAGGGTCGGCCTTGCGCGACTCGGCGGTGAAGTCGTAGCCGTTGACGATGTCGCCCCGGTACGCCGGCAGAGTGACGTCGCCGCGGGTCTCGGTGTCGCTGGAGCGCGGCTTGGCGAACTGACCGGCCATGCGACCCATCTTGACGACGGGCATCGATGCGCCGTACGTGAGCACGACGGCCATCTGCAGCACGGTCTTG
>CAUPYO010000280.1:0-3731 GCA_963515565.1 uncultured Microbacterium sp. | reverse complement strand
GAGTGGATGGGGACGCTCGCGACCTGCTGACCCCGCGCGCGCTGATCGACGTGCGGCGACTCCACCGGGCCGACGAGAGCGCGGGCATCCGCGATCAGCTCCGCAGTTCGCACGGCCGTTCCGCTGGGTGAATCGACCTTCGTCTCACGGTGTGTCTCGACGATCTCGATCGAGGGGAACAACGGCGCGGCGGCGGCGGCGATGGCCGTGGCGACGACCGAGCCGAGCGAGAAGTTCGGGATGAAGACGGCGCCGGTGCCCGCGGCATCCACGAGGGGACGCACGAGCGCGATGCGCTCGGTGGACCACCCTGACGTACCGATCAGGACGTTCTTGCCGCGCTCGATCGCGGCGCGCACGACGTCGATCGAGACGCCGGGAACCGACGCGTCGACGACGAGGTCGGCTCCGTCGATCTCGGCGAGATCGCTCGACGAGCCCAGCACGGCGACCGTCTCGAAATCGTCCAGCTCGTCGATCACACCGGCGATGATCGCGCCGAGCTTGCCGGTGCCGCCCACGAGGGCCACTGTGGTGGTCATGTCTTCAGCCTAGGCGGTCGTACCGACACGGATACGCTCGAACGATGGTCCGAATCCACCCCCTCACCACCGACGATCCCCGCGCCCACGCCCTCCTCGCGGAGTACTTCCAGATGCGCGCCGAGGCATTCCCAGAAGGTCAGGCGTACCGTCCGGCGTTCCCCGCGGCATCCGTGTTCACCCCACCGGCCGGAGTGTTCGTCGTCGTGAGCGACGGCGAGGACGGCGCCGACGTCGGATGCGGCGGAATCCGACGCGTCGAGGACGGACCGTCGGGAGTGCGCTACGAGGTGAAGCACCTGTACCTGCAGCCCCGCACCCGCGGTCGCGGCTGGGGTCGGCTGCTGCTGGACGATCTGGAAGATCGCGCCCGTGGCTTCGGCGCGGCCGAACTCGTGCTCGACACCCACCACACCCTCGAGGCAGCCGGCGCCCTCTACTCCCGCTCCGGTTTCACCGACATCGAGCCCTACAACGACAATCCCAACGCGACGCGGTGGTACGGCAAGGTGCTCTGACCTTCCGCGGCTCACATCTGCGCAGGTGTGCACATCGCGCCACGGACCGGGAGCTCCACTCCGGCACGGCGGCCCGTGACGATTGCAGGACTTTCGCGCGGGGGCGGCGCGGCGGCGCGGCGGCGCGCGCGATGCCGCGGACGTGGGCATCGCCGGCGACCAAAAGTCCTGCGTTCGTCACCGAGCGTCGGTGTGGGGCCCCGGATGGCCCGGCGGATCGGCGGCCGCAGAACCGGGCTCCGTCAGACCGGCGGGACCTCGGGCAGGCCCGTGCGCAGCTCCATCGGCAGGTGCGCGAGGTCGTTGTGGGTGACGAGGGTCCACGGCCGGCCCTTGCGCTGGGCGAGCACCGTCAGCCCGCAGTGGGCCTGATTGATCGTCATCCACCGCCACTCGGGGGCGTCCAGCACCTCCCGGACGAACCAGGCGATGACGAAGTTGTGGGTGATGAGCAACTCATGGGCGGAGGCTTTGCGCACCAGGAACTCCGCGACGGCGTCGCCCATCTGGGCGCGCCCGGCGTCGATCTCCGCCTCGGTGTACGAACCGAAGAAGGGCTCATAGATCGCCGGGGTGTCGGGCTGCATGCCCGTCGGGATGCAGTCGAACAGCAGGGCCGACGGCTCCGGCGTCACGGCGGGCAGTCGCCCGGCGACCGCGCGCGCCGTCTCGGCGGCACGCTCGAGCGGCGAATGCCACACGGCATCCAGCGGCACTCCCGACAGGCGATCGGCCAGAAGTTCGGCTTGACGACGTCCTCGTGGGGAGAGCGGACCGTCTTCGAGCCCGTGCTCCGCGTCAAGGTGCTCGCCGTGCCGCACAAGGTACAGGTAATGCGTCACGTCAGCTCTCGTCTCGCCAGGGGGTGGGCCTTCTCCCACCCTACGTCAGCGCCCCGACGCGCGATCCGGAGGCGGCCCGTGCCCACCGCGCGACGCCGACAGATGCCGGATCTACTGCGTGGCGCGGGCGATGTCGGCCAGGTGCGCACGGCTCAACGGCGCACCAACGCCCTGCACGAGCTCTTCGACGTGACCCACCGCGAACACGTTCACGATCGGAGCGGCCACGGTGCGCTGAGCCAGAAGCCAGGCGATCGCGACTGCAGACGGCGGAATCGACAGCTCGGCGCCGATGCGATCGAGCGCGCGCAGAGTGCGGGTGCCACGCCGGTTCATCGCCGCCGCCAGCTGGATGCCGCGTACGGAATACGCGATGTGGGATCGGTCGCGGTGCGCACCGGCGAGGTAGCCGTGCTCGAGCGCTTGCGACGGCGTGGCGGCGATGCCCTGCGCGCCCGCGACCAGTCGCAGGTCGCCCTCGAAGTCGGCCTGGCGCAGGATGTTGTAGGGAACGTCCAGCACTGTGAACCGCGGGTAGCCCGCCGACGCGAGGATGCGCGCTTCGACCAACTGTGCGGCCGAATGGCCGAACGCGCCGATCGCGCGCACCTTGCCGGCCTCGATGAGCCACTCCACCGTGGCCAACGTGTCTTCCAGCGACGTCGCGTCGTCGGATCTCGCATCGAGGTAGAGCAGGTCGATGCGATCAGTCTGCAGGCGCGTCAGCGACGCCTCGACGGCGCGGATGAGGTTGACGGGCCCCAGTCCAGGATGGTCGGGGTTGGAGCCGACGCGCACGGCCAGCACGATCTCGTCGCGGATGGCGCGACGGCGCAGCCACTGACCGACGATGTGCTCGCTGCGTCCCGCGGCGTAGCCGTCGGACGTGTGCACGGCGTTGCCCCCCCACTCACGGTAGGCGTCGAGGATGCCGTGAGCGGCGGAAAGGTCGACGTGCCAGCCGAATTCAGCCGCACCGAGCATGAGGGGAAAGACGTCGAGCCCGGACTCGCCGAGCGTCGTGCGGATGCCGGATCCCACAGGTGCCCCCTGGACGGGAATGGGCGAGGAGGGATGCGGCGCCACGGCGCGCGGCGTGGTGGGCGTGGTCCCTACGCCGAAATAACCCATCCGTTCACCCCCTTGCGGCGCCGCGGTCGCGGCCCGTGCGTCTGTGTACCCACCCCCCGATGCGTAGTTCTGAGGGTAGGGCAGCCCTGGGGTGCGACCGCGCATTGAACGGAACGAACGGTAAACATTCCATAACGCTTATGTCACAGACCCGGTTTCGGGCCGTTCGTGTCCCCCGTTCGGGGGACAGCGGGTGAACGAACGGATGCCCGCCCCTCCGAGACGGGAGGAAGCGGGCATCCGTGTCTGTTCCGATTGCGTCGCCCGCACGGAGCGACGCGACCGGGAGTACTCAACCTTCGGCGGGAGCCTCCGGGCCCTCGCTGGCGGCCGCTCGGCCTTCCTGGTCGGCGGCCTCTTCGAGCACGGGCTCGAGCGACAGCTTGCCGCGGTCATCGATCTTGGTGATCTTCACCAGGAGCTTCTGACCGACGCCGAGCACGTCTTCGACGTTCTCGACGCGCTTGCCGCCGGCGAGCTTGCGGACCTCGCTGATGTGCAGCAGGCCGTCCTTGCCGGGCAGGAGCGAGATGAACGCGCCGAACGCCGCGAGCTTGACGACGGTTCCGAGGAACTGCTCGCCCACCTCGGGGTTGGTCGGGTTCGCGATCGCGTTGACCTGGGCGCGAGCGGCTTCCGCCGCGGGGCCGTCGGTCGCGCCGATGTAGACGGTGCCGTCCTCCTCGATGGAGATCTGC
>CAUPYO010000279.1:0-3741 GCA_963515565.1 uncultured Microbacterium sp. | reverse complement strand
GGGAGCGGCCTTCTGCGCCGGGGCGACCAGACTGGCAAGGACCGTCGTGTCGATGCGCCCGCCCACCGGGCGCAGGCTGTCGATCGAGATGTCCTGGGCGGCGGTGGCGAGCGGGAGCAGGCTCTCCCTCAGCAGTTCGTCGGAGGATGCGGCGACGGTGGCGAATGCCGCGAGCTGCGGACCGATCCACGGCGTGTGCTCGGCGAGCGCCCAGATCGGGTCGGACGTCAGTTCGTGGGCGTCGGCGGCATCGGCGGCCAGGCGCGCGAGCGTGGGGGCGGCCGAAGACGGATCATCCGCGAGCGCGGCAGTGCTCGCGGCGGCATCCGTCTGGATGCGTTCCAGGTGCTGATACGCCAGGGCCCCACGTGCGCCGATCCAGATCAGGGCGATGAGGCCGAGCAGCAGAACGCCGCCCAGCACCCAGGCGAAGATCCGACCTGCGGTGCGCGCCGGGCGGGGGAGCGTGCTCACGCCACCGATCCTACGGTCACCCACTACACGCTGACGTGTGCGCGCTCCCAGCGGTCGCCTCCCGACAGCTGCGCCTCATCTGCGGCGCTCGCCGCGGCGGCGATGAGATCGTCGAGGTCGTAGCCGATGCGCGAGACGCTTGCCCATCCGATGCTCGCCGACAACCGGACGGCGATCGACTGGTCGCTCGAGATGGTGGCGACGCGTTCGAGCAGCGCGCGCAGCAGAGGGCGCACCGCCGCTTCATGGCGGGGCAGCAGCACGAGCACGCGCGCCGGTTCGACGCGGTCGAGGTCCGCTTCGGCGGGAAAGACGGCCGAGACATCCGTGGCGAAGCGGTCGAGCACGTGGCTGAAGGCCAGCGTGCTCGATGCCTCACGCAACGCTTCGGGGTCGTCGAGCCGCACGTCGAGCAGCGACCACCAGGCATCGTCGAAGCGTTCGGCCCGCTCCAAGCGGTCGCGCGCGATCGATCGGAATCCGGCCACCGGTGCGTGCACCGAGGCGGGGATCTCCGCGCGCGTCAGCAAGAGAAGCGTGGTGAGCGCGGTTACCAGCGTGATCGCCATGATCACGGGCGTGTAGTCCTGGGCGGCGGGGATGTTGCCCAGCAGACGCATCCGGTCGTCGACGAACTCGGTGCACAGCCAGATGAGCGCGAAGACGCTGATCAGACCTGACGACAATCCCAGGGGAACGATCACGGCGCGGGGTGTGTTGCGCATGCCGACGAGCTCGACCGCCGTCACCGCGGAGATCGCGGTGAACAGTAGGAGCTCGCCCAGGCTGACGGCGTCATCCATTGGGGTGCCGTCCGTGAGGGTGAGGGTCACGATCAATACCGCCGACAGTGCGATCGTGGGCACGAGCAGCACGTGATGGCGGCCACGGCGCACCCGGATGCCCACCCAGACCATCCCGAGGGCGAGGAACATCAGGCCGTCGCTGACCGCTCCCAGCCACGAGGCGTCCTCGGGGCCGGTTCCTGCCTGCACATAAGAAGAGGCCATCGCCGCGATGAAGGCGGCCGACCAGATCGCCGATTCCCTCGACGGCCGCTGAAGGAACCCGAGCCCGATCATGATCGCCGTGCACAGCGTGGTCAGGGCGATCATGATCGTCGGGATGCCGGTCATGCTTCTCCTCCTGCGACGCCGTCGCGGTAGGCCCGGGCGAGCGGCAGGCACACCGTGACGGTCGTGCCGCTGCCGAGCGTGCTCTCCAGGGTGATGGTGCCGCGGTTCTCCTCGACGATCTTGCGCGCGATCGACATGCCGAGGCCCGTGCCGGCGATGCCGCTGGCGGTCGCGCTGCGTGCACGGAAGTAGGGCACGAACACCCTATCCATGTCGGCGGGCGCGATGCCGATGCCGGAGTCGCTCACCCGCAGAACAGCCTCGTCGCCTTCGCGGACGGCCTCGACGGCGACGAGACCGCCGCGCGGGGTGTATTTGATCGCGTTGCTGATCAAGTTGTCCACGACCTGGCGCATGCGGAAGCCGTCGCCGGAGATCGGCAGATCGCGGGGAGTCTCGACGCGCAGGGTGATGTCGGACGACGCGGCCGCCGGCGCGAACGCATCAGCCGTGGCGGTGGTGATCGCCGACAGATCGAATTCGTCGGCCACCTCGATGGGGCGGTGCGAGTCGAGCAGCGTTTTGGTGAGGGCCATCATCCGCTCGGCGGCGCCTTCGATCACCGCCGCGTGCTCGCGCTGCGCGGGAGTGAGGTCGGCTCGGTCCAACAGCAGATCGGTGTGCCCGATGATCACCGTGAGCGGGTTGCGCAGTTCGTGCGACACGGCGCTGGTGGTGGCGCGTTGATCGCGCCGTTCGAGTTCGGTTTCGGTCACGTCGTCGAGCTGGATGATCGATACGGTGCTCTCCGCGCCGCTCTCGGTGCGCACCGAGAGCCCTCGGATGGTCATCGACAGGGCGCGCCACTCGCCGCTCGCGTCGTACAACCACAGCAGCTGCCGGTCGACCCGTTCGCCGCGAGCCGCTCGCACCACCGAGGTCATCTCGCGCGGTAGTGCGCGTCCGCGGTAGCCGTCGTACTCGACGGCGCGCGGGGGATGCCGGTAGTCGTCGTTGTCGTAGGCGTACAGCCGGCGATACGCGGCATTCGTGAGGTCGATTTCTCCGCGGTCATCCACGCGGGCCAGGGCGGTGCTGATCGTGTCGAAGAGACCGTCGGCGCGATCTTCGTGCACGCTCATGCGCGTCACGGCCCTGTCGAGCTGCCTCGACTGGCGCTCGATGAGCAGTCGAAAAGCGCGCGTGCGTCGAGCGCCCTGATTCATGGCGATGCCGAGGAACCCCAACCCCAGCAGCACGATCATCGCCTCGAGGGGAGAGGTGAGCGGCGCGTCCGGCACCCACCATCGGGCGACCTGCAGGGCGCAGACGAGCACCAGCATGATCGAAACGGCGGCCATGGAGTAATACGTGGCCAGCCAGGCCAGCGGAACGACCCACAGGTAGCTCAGCGATTGGTCGGCCATCGCCAACAGCCCGATGGCGACGGTATTGATGAAGGGGAGGACGATCACCGACTCGCGGTGACGCGCCCACGGCATGACCATCGCGAACGATGTCGTCGCGCAGATCATCGCCAACCCGCCCAGGAAGGTGAGACGGTCGAACAGCTGCGGGTCGAGCAGCGCGACGCCCAGGGCGACCGCGACCGTGCTGAACCCGACGACGAGCTGCCACTGCCAGACGGACCTGACGACGGTGCCGATCAGTTGGCTGTCGGCCCATCGGCTCTCGACGCGGGGGGTGGTCATGGTTCCTCATTCGGCAGTCTATTGACCGCCCTCCGCGCTGTGTGTTCCCTCGTTCGACGCGTCTACGCGGGGCAGAAGCAGTGTCGCTTTTGTGCCGAGGCCGGGGAGGGAGACCAACAGGACCTCGCCGCCGTTGCGGCGGGCGAGCATACGCGCGATGGGCAGCCCGAGGCCGGTTCCCGCCATCGCACGTGCCTCCGACTGTGCGCCGCGATAGAAGAGGTCGAACGCCTGTGGCAGCCCGTCGGGGCCGATGCCCGGCCCGGTGTCGCTGACGGTGATCATCACGTCGTCGGCGACATCGGTGGTCTCGATGTGGATGCTGCCGCCGTCGGGCGTGAACTTGACCGCGTTGGAGAGGAGGTTGCCAAGGGTGCGGGCGGCGGCGGGGCGGGGGGGGCCCCCCCGGCGGTGGGGGCTCAGGCGGGGTGGGAGCGTGGGGGGGCGGGGGGGGGGCGCCGCGGGGGGGACGCAGCACG
>CAUPYO010000278.1:0-3751 GCA_963515565.1 uncultured Microbacterium sp. | reverse complement strand
AACCAGGCGTGAGCGAGTTGGGCAGGATCGGATGCCGCGGCGTGCAGTTGCGCGAGTGCGTCGGGTTGGCCCCACACATCTGCCCACGGCAGTTGCTGCGTCACAACCCCGCCGTCGGGGGGCGAAGCAGCGGCGGTCATGGCCACCAGCCTACGATGCGCCACCCCCACCCGTTCGCGAACCGCACCCTTTCGCCCGAGCCGTCACGATTCGACGCGGCGGATCATGCCGGTTCGGTCGGCCCGTTGCGGCTCGCGAAGAAGGCTGCGACGCGCGTGCGCACAGCGGCGGCGAGAGTGTCGGCGGGTTGGGCGGCGTCGAGCACCAGGAAACGCGCGGGGTCTGCGGCAGCCAGAGCGAGAAACGCGGTGCGCACGCGCTCGTGGAACTCGCTCTTCTCGGCCTCGAGCCGGTCGAAGGGCTTGTCGGCGGCATCCAGGCGCCGACGCGCATCGGCCGGGTCGAGATCGAGCAGCACGGTGACGTCGGGCAGTGCACCCTCGGCAGCCCAGAGTGACAGATCGCGTACCTCGCCGGCATCCAGCACCCGCCCGGCCCCTTGGTAGGCGACCGAGGAGTCGAGGTAGCGGTCTTGGATTACGACCTCGCCGCGTTCGCGGGCAGGCCGTACGACGGTCGCGACGTGCTGAGCACGATCGGCGGCATAGAGCAGCGCCTCTGTGCGCGGCGACACCTCGCCCCGGTGATGCAGAACGATGTCGCGGATCAGCACCCCGACCTCGGTACCGCCAGGCTCGCGCGTCCGGATGACCGTCCGGCCCTGTGCGCGCAACCAGGCCTCGAGCAGAGCGGCCTGTGTGCTCTTGCCGGTACCGTCGCCACCCTCGAAGGTGACCCAGAGCCCTTGGGTCATTTCTTCTTGGCAGCCGGCTTGCGCGTGGTGGTGGCGCGCCGCGTGGTGCGCTTGGGCGCGGGACCCTTGGCGCGCTTGTCGGCGAGCATCTGGACGGCGACCTCGAAGGTGATGTCGTCGGGAGTCTGCCCCTTGGGGATCGTCACGTTGGTAGCGCCGTCTGTCACATACGCGCCGAAGCGGCCGTCCTTGATGCGAATCGGCTTGCCCGATACCGGATCGGCCTCGAACTCCTTGAGAGAGCTGGCGGCGCGGTTGGCGTACTTCGGCTGCGCGTAGATCTCCAGTGCCTGCTCGAGAGTGATGTCGAAGATCTGGTCTTCGCTCGTGAGCGAGCGCGAGTCGGTGCCCTTCTTCAGGTACGGACCGTACGGGCCGTTCTGCGCGGTGATGGGCGTCTCGGTCTCGGGGTCGACGCCCACGGTGCGCGGCAGCGAGAAGAGCTTGAGCGCCGTGTCGAGGTCGATCGTCTCGGGCGACATGCTCTTGAACAGCGATGCCCGGCGCGGTTTGGGCGCTTCGACCTTCTTCTTCGCCACGCGCTTCTTCGGCGCTGCCTCGGTGGTGTCGACCACGGGGGCGGGCTCGGGTTCGGGCTCGGCGGGAAGCACTTCCTCCAGGTACGGACCGAAGCGGCCGTCCTTCACGACGATGTCGCGACCGTTATCGGGGTTCTGGCCGAGAACCCGGTCACCGGCGATGGGCGCGTCGATCAGCTCGCGGGCCTTCTCGGGCGTCAGCTCGTCGGGCGCCAGATCGCTCGGCACGTTGACGATGCGCGTCGTGCCGTCGCCGTTCGGTACGTCGAGGTACGGACCGTAACGGCCGAACCGCAGAGTCGCCACATCACCGATCTTGGTGGAGTTGATCGCGCGCGCATCGATCTCGCCGAGGTTGTCGAGGATGTGACGGAGGCCCACGTGGTTCTCGGAGCCGAAGTAGAACTCCTTCAGCCATGCCACGCGCTGCTGCTCCCCCCGCGCGATGGCATCGAGGTCGTCTTCGAGCGCGGCCGTGAAGTCGTAGTCGACGAGGTCGGCGAAGTGCTCCTCGAGCAGGCGCACGACGCTGAACGCGAGCCAACTCGGCACGAGCGCTTGACCGCGCTTGCTGACGTAGTCGCGGTTGATGATGACATCGATGATGCTCGCGAACGTCGACGGGCGGCCGATGCCCTTCTCTTCCAACGCCTTCACGAGGGAGGCCTCGGTGTAGCGGGGCTTCGGGCTGGTCGCGTGGCCCTTGGGCTCGACGTCGCGGAGGTCCAGCACATCTCCGACGGCGAGGGCCGGAAGCGACTGGTCGTCAGCCTTGTCGGCGTCGCCGCGCTTCTCGTCGCGACCTTCTTCGTAGGCTTCGAGGAAGCCCTTGAAGGTGTAGACGGTGCCGGATGCCGTGAACGACGCGGTCTTGCCCGCGGCATCCACCTCGAGGGTGACGGTGGTCGTCTCGTACTTGGCGTCGGACATCTGCGAGGCGACGGTGCGCTTCCAGATGAGGTCGTACAGGCGCAACTCGTCGCGGTCGAGCGAGGCCGACACGGATGCCGGGGTGCGGAAAGCGTCACCCGAGGGGCGGATCGCTTCGTGGGCCTCCTGCGCGTTCTTGCTGTTGTTGCGGTAGCTGCGCGGGTTCGCCGGCACTGCCTTGTCGCCGTAGAGCGCAACGGCCTGCGTGCGCGCCGCCGTGACCGCCTGCGTCGACAGAGCGGTCGAGTCGGTACGCATATAGGTGATGTAGCCCTTCTCGTAGAGCCGCTGCGCAACGCCCATGGCGTGCTTGGCGCTCATCGAGAGCTTTCGACCGGCCTCCTGCTGGAGGGTCGAGGTCGTGAAGGGAGGCTTGGGGCTGCGCGTACCCGGCTTGGCCTCGACGGCGGTGACCGTCGCCTCGCCGCGCGCCTCGATTGCGGCGGCGAGTTCGCGCGCCTGCGACTCGAGCAGCACGACCACGGCCTTTTTGAGTTCACCGGAGTCATCGAAGTCGGTGCCACGGGCGAGCGGCGCGCCGTCGAGGCGCGCCAAACGCGTCGCGAACGACTCCGCTCCGGCGGCAGCGAGCGCTTCGACGTCCCAGTACGATGCGGAGACGAACGCCATGCGCTCGCGCTCGCGGTCGACCACGAGGCGGGTGGCCGCGGACTGCACGCGGCCCGCGGAAGTGCCCTGGCCGACCTTGCGGCGGGTCACGTCGGAGACGTCCCAGCCGTACAGTCGGTCGAGGATGCGGCGGGTTTCCTGCGCGTCGACGAGGGCAAGGTCGAGCTCGCGGGTGTTGTCGACGGCGGCGCGGATGGCGTCTTTGGTGATCTCGTGGAAGACCATGCGCTTGACGGGGACCTTGGGCTTGAGCGCCTCGAGCAGGTGCCATGCAATGGCTTCGCCCTCGCGGTCTTCATCAGTGGCGAGCAGGAGCTCGTCGGCGTTCTTCAGAGCGCGCTTGAGTTCGGCGACGGTCTTCTTTCCGCGTTCGCTCTCCACATATAGAGGAGTGAAGCCGTTCTCGATATCGATCGAGTACTTACCCACCGACGTCTTCTTCAGTTCGGCGGGGATGTCCTTCTTGTCCGCGAGGTCACGAATGTGACCGACCGAGCTGAGGACCTCGTATCCATCGCCCAGGTATCCCTGGATCGACTTCATCTTCGTCGGCGACTCGACGATGACGAGCTTCTTGCCCCCAGCACTCTTGACAGCAGCCACGTGCGTCCTTTCTCCGATGCACACCATACACACCGCCCGACGTAGAGGATGCTGGGAGCGAGCTGCCCGCGCGCCGCTCACTCCCCGTCGGCGTGGGGCGGTCCGGCTCGGGCGCGGGCCTCGGCGGCGAGGAGCCCGGCACCGAGGCGCACCCGCACGGTGGCTGTCACATCGG
>CAUPYO010000277.1:0-3783 GCA_963515565.1 uncultured Microbacterium sp. | reverse complement strand
GACCTGGACCGAGTGGGTCAGCGCCGAGATCTGCTGGCGTTGGCCGAGATACGTCCCTACCGTGGGCACCAGGGTGAACACCGCCAGAACCACGAGACCGAGCATGATGACCGTGAAGGCCGAGAAGCGGATGCCGCCGGCCCACTCCCGCACGTCGACGCGCCCCCGTGGAGCACCGCCCGCCGCGCGGTCGCGCGACGAACGAGAAGAGGGAGCCGGCGCGGTGCGCCCAGCTCCCTCTCTCGTCATGGGCTCCAGCCTACGTCGCGCTCACGCGCGCGCCGTGCGGCACCCCGGACAGTCGTACGATTCGCTCAGCTCAGCCCTTGAAACGGGGGAAGGCACCGCGACCGGCGAAGACCGCGGCGTCGCCGAGTTCTTCTTCGATGCGCAGCAGCTGGTTGTACTTCGCGACGCGCTCGCTGCGCGCCGGGGCACCGGTCTTGATCTGGCCGGCGTTGACCGCGACGGCCAGGTCGGCGATGGTGGTGTCCTCCGTCTCACCGGAACGGTGCGACAGCATGGAGCGGTAGCCGTTCTGGGTGGCCAGCGAGATCGCGTCGAGGGTCTCCGACAGCGTTCCGATCTGGTTCACCTTGACCAGCAGCGCGTTCGCGACACCGAGGTCGATGCCCTTCTGCAGGCGCACCGGGTTGGTGACGAACAGGTCGTCGCCGACGAGCTGGACCTTCGAGCCGATGGCGTCGGTGAGGTGCTTCCAGGCATCCCAGTCGTCCTCGGCGAGGGCATCCTCGATCGTGACGACGGGGTAGTTCGCGACGAGGTCGGCGAAGTAGTCGGTCAGCTTCTCGGCCGACCAGGCCTTGCCTTCGACGGTGTAGACGCCGTCCTTGTAGAACTCGGTGGCGGCGACATCCAGGCCCACGCCCACGTCCTTGCCAGGGGTGAAGCCGGCCTTCTCGATGGCCTTGATGAGGAAGTCGAGCCCTTCGCGGTTGCTGGGCAGGTCGGGGGCGAAGCCGCCCTCGTCGCCGAGCCCCGTGTTGTAGCCGGCGGCCTTCAGCTCGCCCTTGAGGACGTGGTAGACCTCCGTACCCCAGCGCAGCGACTCGCCGTAGGTCTCCGCACCGATGGGGGCGAGGAAGTACTCCTGGAAGTCGATGCCGTTGTCGGCGTGCTCGCCACCGTTGATGACGTTGAACAGCGGCACGGGCAGCACGTGCGCGTTGGGTCCGCCGAGGTAGCGGAACAGCGGCAGGTCGGCGCTGTCGGCCGCAGCCTTGGCGACGGCCAGCGAGATGCCGAGGATGGCGTTCGCGCCGCAGCGCGACTTGTTCTCGGTGCCGTCGGTGGCGATGAGGATCTCGTCGATGACGCGCTGCTCGCTCGCCTCGACACCCTCGATGGCCGGGCCGAGCTCATCGATGACAGCGGTGACGGCCTTCAGGACGCCCTTTCCGCCATAGCGGCTCTTGTCGCCGTCGCGCAGCTCGTACGCCTCGAAGGCGCCGGTGGATGCGCCGGAGGGGACGGCCGCGCGCTGGACGATGCCGTCGTCGAGCAACACCTCCACCTCGACGGTCGGGTTGCCACGCGAATCCAGGATCTCGCGTGCGCCTACAGCCTCGATCAGTGCCACAGGGGACTCCTTGCTTGTGAAGGGTGAATCTCGGAGCGTCACGGGTGTGTTCCTGCTCCGTCTTCGAGTCTAGTGACCTGGATGGCGCCGCCACGTGCCCGGTGCCGGATCAAACGACCAGCGCGAGCGCGATGCCGTCCCACCCTTTGGCATCCAGGGTCTGGAGGGCTGTCGCAGTGAAGCGGGGATCATCGCCGAGCATGCGCAGGCCGGCGCGCACGCCCGCCACCTGCGCGTTGTCGTCGCCGTCATCGGCGATGCGTCCGGCGCGCACCACGTTGTCGACGACCACGAGCGTGCCCGCCCGGCCGAGCCTCGCGGCCCAGTCGAGGTAGAGGGTGTTCGACTCCTTGTCGGCGTCGATGAAGACGAGATCGAAGGGCTCCTCGTCCGCGAGCGTCGGGAGCACATCGGCCCCGCGTCCGATGCGGATGTCCACCCGCTCCCCCACGCCCGCCCCGTCGATGCTGGCCCGTGCCACCGCCGCGTGACGCGGCTCGGCCTCGATCGTGACGACACGGCCGTCCTCCGGGATGCCGCGCGCCAGCCAGATGGTGGAGTATCCCCCGAGCGTGCCGATCTCCAGCACTCGACGCGCGCCGCTGAGGCGCGCGAGCAGCCAGAGCAGCTTGCCACTCGTGGGGGCGACCTCGATCTCGGGCAGGCCGCCGGCGCGCTGATCGGCGACAGCGGCATCGAGGGCGGCGTCCGAGCCGATGAGCGTGTCGACCAGGTAGTGGTCGACGGCATGGGCGGTCTCGAGAGGGACGTCGGTCATAGGCCCAGCCAACCCGGTCGGGCGAGCCGGGTCAACGGCGAGGTCACGGATGCCGATCGGTGCGCTCCCGTTCAGCCGACAGCAGTGCCGCTCCGGTCTCGGCGTCGTCGACGGTCACGGTGAAGACCTTGCCACCGGTGCGGTGCACCCGGATGGCGGCGCCTGAGCGCATCACGACGCCGAACCCACCGCCGGGCGCCCAGCGCAGACCCCAGCCGCCGAACTCGCCCATGGGGCTGACATCGACCACTTCGACGCGCTCGATCTCCTCCAGCGGGATGCGCACCCGGGGAACGCCGACGAGCGACGTGACCGCGAGACCCCCGGCATCCACCCGCACGCGGAAGACCGCGGTCATCGTGATCATGGCCACGAGCACCAGAACGACGGCGACCAGCGTGGCGATGACGACGCCATCGTTGCTCGCGGCAATGGTGAGGGCACTCACGGCGACCAGGAGCAACAGCGCGGCGCCCAGCACGATGAACCCACCGCGCGCGAGCCGGACGCTTCGCACCCACACGGCTCGCTCGGTGACGCCGAGGGGCGGGTCCATCGTGGCGGTTCGCGCGGAGCGGGTGGGGTGCTCGTCGGGCTGGGCGAACCAGCCGCCGACGCCCGCGGCGACGGCGAGAACGACGGCGAGGAGAACGACTGGGATGATCGAGGGCGCACCTTGGGCTGTGGCTATGCCGCGCTGGATGAGGACGGATCCGGTCGACAGCGCCGCGAGGAACACCGATGTCGCCACCGCGATGGCCGCCAACAGGCGATAGACCGGCCCCCGATCGCCGCGGCGCAGTCCGACGACGGCGGATGCCGCCAGCAACCACGGCATCCCGAGGCCGAGCGCCACGGTGAGCAGCAGCACGAGCCACGCGGGTCCCCATCCGTCAGCCGCGCCCGACAGGCCCCAGTGGATCGCGATCGGATCGGGCAGGGAGGCGGCCGCGGTCAGCTGGAGCGCGACGGCGAGCGCAGTGGTGACCGCGGGCGCGATCACCGCGACCACGACGAAGCGGGACACGGCGCGAGGGGACCGTGGGGTCATGGGGATACCTCCGGGATCGGTTCGACGGTGTGGCGGATCAGGGCGGCGAGCGCCTCGGCGGAGAGGCCGAGGCGGCGAGCGCGGGAGGTGAGGGCGGCGATGTCGTCGCGCAGCTGCGCCAGATCGGTCGCCGCCGGCGTCACCACCGCGCCGCGTCCGCGGTGCATGTGCAACAGGCCTTCGTCACGGAGTTGCTGGTAGGCGTGCAGCACGGTGTGCAGGTTCACCTCGAGAGCGGCGGCGACCTCCCGCGCCGACGGCAGGCGGTCGCCGGGCTGCAGCCGGCCAGCGACGGCATCGGCCCGCACCGACGCCGCGATCTGCGCGAACAGCGGCACATCGCTGGATGGATCG
>CAUPYO010000276.1:0-3784 GCA_963515565.1 uncultured Microbacterium sp. | reverse complement strand
GCGCCGGCCCGTTTCGACTGGGATGCTCCCGCCGGCACCGGCATACCCGACGACCCCGACGAGGTTCTTGCCGAGTTCATGCGGCAGCAGCATGCTGTGCGCGCGTCGACGGACCCGGCCCGCCTGCGCTTGCTGCTGGCGGCGGAGTCGGCGGGAGCGCTGCTGGCCACGGAGATGAACGCGGCCGGGCTTCCCTGGGACCGCGAGGCCCACGAGGCGCTTCTGGTAGATCTGCTCGGCCCGCGCCCGACCCGCGGAGAGCTGCCCGCCAAAGTGAGCGCCCTCGCGGCGATCGTGCGCGAGGCGCTCGGCGATGCCTCGGCGAGTCTGGACTCGCAACCCAAACTCCTTCGCAGTCTGCACCGCGTGGGCGTCACGGCGGAATCGACCAACCGTTGGGAGCTGGGGGAGTACGACCACCCGGTCATCGCGCCACTGATCGCCTACAAGAAGCTGACACGGCTGATGAGTGCGAACGGATGGGCGTGGCTGGACGAGTGGGCCGCAGACGGCCGCTTTCGCCCGGTGTACGTACCCGGGGGAGTCGTGACCGGACGCTGGGCGTCGTCGGGAGGCGGCGCGCTGCAGATCCCTCGCCATCTTCGCCGTGCCGTCCGTGCCGATCCGGGCTGGCGTCTCGTGGTGGCCGACGTCGCCCAGCTGGAACCGCGCGTGCTGGCCGCGATGGCGTCCGATGAAGCCCTCGCTGCCGCGGCCCGGGGTCGCGATCTGTATGAGGGCATCGTCGCCAGCGGGGTCGTGCACACTCGGCAGGAAGCGAAGATCGCGGTCCTGGGCGCCATGTACGGCGCGACGACCGGCGACAGCGGTCGCCTGGTACCCGCGCTGCGCCGCGCCTACCCTCGCGCGATGGGGCTCGTGGATGACGCGGCGGCCGCGGGGGAGCAGGGCGGTGTCGTGTCCACGTGGCTCGGCAGATCGAGCCCGGGCCCGTCGGCGGGTTGGCGGGACATCCAGGCCGCCGCAGCCCTTCCCGAGGCGACGGAGGTCGACCGCACGCGGGCGCGCCGCAGTGCGCGAGATCGCGGGCGCTTCACCCGCAACTTCGTGGTGCAGGGGACAGCAGCCGAGTGGGCGCTCGCCTGGCTCGCCGATCTGCGTGGGCGCTTGGCGTCCCTGCCCCCGGTCGACCAGGCGGCATCCGCGCCTCGCTCGGGCGCCGCATTCGCACGCCGCGCACACCTCGCGTTCTTCCTGCATGACGAGATCATCGTGCATACCCCGGCGGCCCACGCAGATGCCGTCGCAGATCATGTGCGCGAAGCGGCGGACGCGGCCGCACACCTGCTCTTCGGCGATTTCGCGATCGATTTCCCGCTGGATCTACGTATCACGGGCGATGCGGCGAAGCAATGATCCTCGGTTAGCCGCAGGGCGGGAAGGCAGTTGCGACGACGTCGATCTCGTTCATCATCGGGGTGTGGACGATGGTCGGTCGCACCGCCGATCCGCCCTTTGCCAGGAAGTGGAAGGTCACGGTCTGCGACGCACCCGGTGCGAGAGTCACCCGCGCGAGCGAGGCGGGAAACTCACCGCTGTCGACATCGGTGGAGGCGACCGCCGCACCGTCGACCGTGACGCCCGCGAAGAACCACCCTGCCGGGGCCACGGTGGTCACGTCGGTGATGATGTCGCCGGGTCGACCCGGGTTGGTACCGCCGGTCATCGACGCGGGAAAGCTGGACGCATTGGCGGGAGCGTCGCTGCGCATCGTGACGGCGATCGATACTTCCGCTGCCCGGTCTTGCCGGCACGACGTGACCGTCGGTGAGATACGCGTGTGCAGGTAGGTGTCCATCTTTCCTGTGGTCGCGTCGTTGAAGTACACGCCGACCGCTTCCGCGCCGGCGGCGCGGAAGCGCGCCAGAGCGCCCCCCAGCATGCCGTTACCGAGCACCGACTCCTCGTCGGCGTGCGCGCTCCATACCGAGATGCGCCCCTGGGCGGCCGGAGCTCCCAGTGCCTTCACCCACCGGAGCGGGTCGATCGGTGTCGACGTCAGCCGGGAGAAGAGCTTGTCGGTCAGATCTGTCTGAAGGGCGGTCTGCTCCGCCGGGGTCTTGTCGAGGTACGGCCGTACCAGGATGTCGTTGACGACGTCTGCCCGATCGACGACGGTGCCGTCGCCGAGGGTGACCGGCCCGGTGATCCCGAGCATCGCCGAAAGCACGGACGGGTCGATGGCGATCACAGCATCGGGAGCGGCTTTGCCCAGCGACTGCCACCAGGCCGTCGCAAGGCGGGCACTCATCTCGAAGTCTGTCGTCATGGTGGCATTCATGACGTAGCGGCCGGGCGCATCGCCATACAGTGCAGTGAGGTCAGCCGGCAGAGGCATGATCGACGCGGCGAGGTGCGCGAAGTCGTGCGAGTCGACGTGGTCGACGACCTGCAGCCGCCCGCCCGCCGCGTGCACAGCGATGAACGAACCGGTGATGCCTCCACCGGCGCGCACCTCCGCGGAGTTCTGCACCATGATCAGCAGAGTCCGCTCACCGGTGGCGCCGAGCATGTCGGGAAGCACGCGGGCAGCTCCGGCGGCCTCGCTCACTGCCGGTGAGCCGGCCGCCAGTGCGTCACGGATGCGCTCTGTCGCACTGCGCAAGGGACCGATCACACCGTCGGTCGACAATGCGCTCACATCGGCGTCAGCGCGGGCCATGGTCTCAGCCAACTCGCCGAGCGGACCCGCGACCGCTTCGATCCGCGACAGGTCAAGGGCGGAATCGCCCTGGGGCGCTTCCGTGGCAGCACGCAGTGCAGGCTCCGCCGCCGCAGAGATCTCGCGAATGCTCGTCGCGAGCACACGCACCGCCGCGGTGTTCGCCCCCGCCCCCGGAATGGGCTCGGTGGCTCTCCAGATCGGGTCGGACGTGAGATCGGCCGCACGAGCCGCGTGGTCGTGGATCTGCGCGGTGACAGACGACAGGGCGCCGAGATCACCGGACGCCACCGCTTCCGTGAGTGCCGGCTCCAGCCCGGCCGCCGTTTGGAGCTCGCTGGCGGCCATTCCTCCCCGGATGGCCAGCCAACCGGCGAGAAGCAGAACTGCGGCGGCGATCGCGGTCACCGCGATCGTGACGCGACGCCGCCGCGCGCGTGCCGGCGTCGGTGCGACGGACGGCGCGGCGACGTCTGTGTGCTCAGTCACGAACGCGACGCACGCGGCGCACGTACAGCAGCACTCCGCCGGCGACCAGCAGCGTCGCCGCGAGTCCCACGAGAGGCAGCACTGCAGCCACGTTGCCGCCGGTGGCGGGCAGCGACATACCAGCGGCGGCGATCGCCCCGGACCTCGCGACGCCTGCCGGGTCGGTCAGGCACGCCGACGTCGACGGCGGGTATGACAGCGCGACACGCAGTGACGGGTTCACCTCGACCACCGCGGAGATGTCGCCGCGGGTCCAAGCGAAGTTTCCGCTCGACGCGACCCACTGACCGTTCTCGAACGCCCAGCCCGGCCATCCGTTGCCGACGCCGTTGGCGTCCACCGACGCACCCGGCCACAGCACCCGACCCGAGAGCGAGCCGTTGACGATCTCGCCGAGCGGGATCGTCGTCGACTGCTCGCCGTCGCTCAGAACGAGTTTGGCCTCGTGGCTGGTCGCGAGATTGTTCGGGTCGTTCAGAACGACCGAGTAGTCGATCCACGGCACATTGGCCTCGCACTCGGGCGCGACCATGGAGCCACTCAGAGACGGGCCGGATGGCGTGTCGGAGCCGTAGTTTCCCGGCGGGTCTGCGGCGGCGGCAGCCGTCGCAC
>CAUPYO010000275.1:0-3787 GCA_963515565.1 uncultured Microbacterium sp. | reverse complement strand
GAGTTCCGCGACGTGGTCTTCGGGTACTCCGATGAGCGCACGATCCTGCCGCACTTCTCCCTCGACATCCCGGCCGGGCAGACCATCGCTCTGGTCGGAACGACGGGAGCGGGCAAGTCGACGCTGGCGAAGCTGGTGTCGCGCTTCTACGACCCGTCGCGCGGCTCCGTCACCCTCGACGGTGTCGACCTGCGGTCGCTGCATCCGAAAGATCTCCGCCGCGCCATCGTGATGGTGACTCAAGAGGCGTACCTCTTCAGCGGAACGGTCGCCGACAACATCGCCCTCGGCAAGCCCGACGCAACGCTGGAGGAGATACAGGCGGCGGCGCGTGCTGTGGGCGCGGATGCCTTCATCCAGAAGCTGCCCGATGGCTACGCCACCGACGTCAACAAGCGCGGCGGACGCGTATCGGCCGGACAGCGCCAGCTGATCTCGTTCGCGCGTGCGTTCCTCGCCGACCCGGCGGTGCTCATCCTCGATGAGGCGACCGCGTCGCTCGACATCCCGAGTGAACGCCAGATCCAGTCGGCCCTGCAGACCCTGCTGGCCGACCGGACGGCGATCATCATCGCGCACCGCCTGTCGACCGTGTCGATCGCCGATCGGGTGCTGGTGATGGAGCACGGCCGCATCATCGAGGACGACACTCCCGAGACGTTGATCGCGGGCACGGGCAAGTTCGCTCAGCTGCACAGTGCGTGGAAGCAGTCGCTCGTCTGACACCGGTGACGCTCTGTGTTCTGCTCGTCGCAGATTCGCAGATTCGCAGATTCGCAGATGCGCAACAGAATCGGATGCCGTGAGTCCCGGCATCCGATTCTGTTGACGGCCCCCGAATCCGCTGCGCCGTCGGGGTGACGCTCTGCACGGGAGTCAGCGCGCGAGGTGGAGCCCCTGCGCGACCGCACGGAGGATGACGGCCTCGACCGCGGGCCAGCGGTGGACGACCTCCGCGTAGGTGAAGCGCAGCACGGTGTAGCCGCGTGCGATGAGCTCGCGGTCGTGGGCGAGATCGCGCCCTCGGTCGGCGGATGACGAGTGGAAAGCGAAACCGTCGAGCTGCGTAACGAGTCGTTCGCCGATCAGAGTGTCGACGCGGTGGCCGAGCAGCATGACCTGCTGGCGGACCTGCAGCCCCGCGGCGCGAATCCGTGAGACGAACAGTGTCTCCAGCCCCGAATCGCTGAGGCCGGTGACTTCCGCACTCAGCCGCCGCGCCTCGGCGGTGCGCCAGCGGTACCGACGCAGCACGTCGGGGTCGAGTCCTTCGGCGCGTGCAGCGGATTCCCACACGACAAGCGCAGCCTCGTACGGGAGGCAACGGGCGATGTGTGCCAGCGCGTCGGGGATCGACTCGACGAGACCGTGCGCGTGGGAACGGACGAGCGGCGCGTCCCTGTGCACCACCGCGTTCGCCGTGGCGTGGGTCGGGCGCTGAGCGCCCGACCCGAGGTGCAGATGCAACCCGGTCGGGGCGTCCGGCGGCATCCACCATCCCCGGTGACCGGCGACCGACACGCACGCGAGCCGGGCCGTGGCCTCGGCCGCCAGCACGAGCAAAGGTGGCGCCGCATCTGTGGCGACCCAGTAGCGTCGCACCCGCCTGACCTCACCCGCGGTGAGCGCCGCGCGGAGCGCGGTGGGGCGGATGCCGGCATCGAGCACGACCTGGCGATGCACGATGCCCCCGCCCGCTGCGACCATGCCTGCGATGTCCACCCTGGCAAGGATGCACCGTCCCGGGCCCCCGGCCGTGGCGCACGAGCCCGGTGTGCACAACCCGCACGCTCGCGCGACCTGGGGAGGAGGCGTCGACGCCCATGGCCGGGCGCACGGATTCGGCTCACGTGAACAGATTCGGATGCCGCGCGCCCCGGCATCCGAATCTGTTGCTGTCTTCCGAATCTGCGGATGCCTCGCGCCTGGTGAGGAGCGGCCACGCAGGCGCGGCCACAGCCCGATGCGCAGAGGCCTACTCCGTCGGCGCCTCGAGGTCGGCGACGAAGGTCTCGCTGCGGCCCTCCGGCGTGGTCACGGCGACCTCGCGGGTGCCCGAGCCGCCGGGGAACACCCGCAGCGTCAGTCCGTCCAGATAGTCGTAGTCGGGACGGTCTTCGCGCGCTCCCCAGGGAAGTACGGCGCCGGGGCGCACGTACAGCGGCAACGACAGGAATCCGTGCGTCTCGCGGCGCCACCCGCCACCGGCGACCGTCTCGCCGGTGAGCAGATGGGTCCACTCGCCCGCGGGCAGGTAGAACTCCACCTCTGCGCTGGCCGAAAAGACGGGGGCGACCAGCAGCGACGGTCCCAGCATGTACTGACGGTCCAGGTACGCGACGGCCGGATCATCCGGGAACTCGACCTGCATCGGGCGCATCACGGGCGTACCGTTCCGCGACGCCTCGACACCGAGCTGGTGCAGGTAGGGCATGAGCCGCATCTTCAGACGGGTGAACCGGCGCGTCACCTCGACGGCCTCGTCATCGAACGCCCACGGCACGCGGTACGACCCGGAGCCGTGCAGCCGCGAGTGCGAGCTCAGCAGCCCGAATGCCGTCCAGCGCTTGAACACGGCGGCATCCGGCGTCCCCTCGAACCCGCCGATGTCGTGGCTCCAATAGGCGAAGCCGCTCATCGCGAGCGACAGGCCGCCGCGGAGGGTCTCGGCCATCGATGTGAAGGTCGAGGTCGAGTCGCCGCCCCAGTGCACCGGCATGCTCTGCCCGCCGGCCGTGGCCGAGCGCGCGAACAACACCGCGTCGTCGTCCTCGCGACTGTCGATGAGCACGTCGTGGACGGCGCGGTTGTAGAGCTCGGTGTAGAAGTTGTGCATCCGGTGCGGATCGCTGCCGTCGGCCCAGACGACGTCGGTCGGGATGCGTTCGCCGAAGTCGGTCTTGAAGCAGTCCACGCCCTGTTCGATCAGCGCCCGCAGTTTGCCCTGGTACCAGGCGGTGGCCTCGGGGTTGGTGAAATCGACCAACCCCATGCCGGCCTGCCAGAGGTCCCACTGCCACACCGATCCGTCCTCGCGGCGGAGCAGGTAGCCGGCATCGGCAGCCTCGCGGAACAGCGGCGAACGCTGAGCGATGTACGGATTGATCCACACGCAGACGCGCAGGTCTTTCGCGTGCAGGCGCGCGAGCATGTTCGTCGGATCGGGAAACACCCGCGGATCCCACTCGAAGTCGCACCAGTTGAATTCGCGCATCCAGAAGCAGTCGAAGTGGAACACCGACACCGGCAGCTCTCGGCGCGCCATCTCATCGATGAACGACGTGATCGTCGCCTCGTCGTAATCGGTCGTGAAGCTCGTCGACAGCCACAGTCCGTACGACCAGGCGGGCACGATCGGCGGCCGACCGGTGAGGGCGGTGTACCGGCGCAGGACGTCCTTCGGAGTGGGTCCCGCGATCACGAAGTACTCGAGCACCTCACCCGGCACGGAGAACTGCACGCGTTCCACCGCCTCGGCGCCCACCTCGAACGACACGTGTCCGGGGTCGTTGACGAGCACGCCGTAGCCCCGGTTCGTCAGGTAGAACGGCACGTTCTTGTAGGCCTGCTCGCTGGAGGTACCGCCGTCGGCGTTCCAGATGTCGACGGTCTGGCCGTTCTTCACGAGTGGTCCGAAGCGCTCGCCGAGCCCATAGACGAGTTCGCCCACGCCGAGCTCGAGCTGCTCGTGCACATAGGTGGATGCCGCGGGTGCCGGCTGCCCCGCGCGGGCATTGCCGACGATGCCCGTGTCGACCTGCGCATCGGGGGCGAGCCGGATGTACCC
>CAUPYO010000274.1:0-3813 GCA_963515565.1 uncultured Microbacterium sp. | reverse complement strand
CTGGATGTTTGGGCACAACCTCTACGGACGTGCTCGTCCCATGAAGACAGCCGGAGCCGCAGGCTCCGCAGAAGAAAAACAGGTGTGAAGTGGTTTACGCAGTTGTGCGCGCCGGTGGCCGTCAGGAGAAGGTCGAGGTCGGCACGATCGTCGTTCTCGACCGTCAGAAGGTCAAGGTCGGCGAGAAGCTCGAGCTGCCCGCCGTGCTGCTCGTCGATGGCGACGCCGTGACGACCGACGCCGACAAGCTGGCGAAGGTGACCGTCACCGCCGAGGTTCTCGGCGAAGAGCGCGGTCCCAAGATCGTCATCCAGAAGTTCAAGAACAAGACCGGTTACAAGAAGCGCCAGGGACACCGTCAGGACCTCACGCGCGTCAAGATCACCGGAATCAAGTAAGCGGAAGAGGCATCCGAGATGGCACACAAAAAGGGCGCGAGCTCTACCCGTAACGGCCGTGACTCCAACGCCCAGCGACTGGGCGTGAAGCGCTTCGGCGGTCAGGCTGTCCTCGCCGGCGAGATCATCGTCCGCCAGCGCGGCACGCACTTCCACCCCGGCGCCAACGTCGGCCGCGGTGGCGACGACACGCTGTTCGCCCTCGCCGCCGGTGCGGTCGAGTTCGGCAAGAAGGGTGGCCGCAAGGTCGTCAACATCGTCGCCGCGGCGGAGTGACCGCGCGGTCGACCACAGACATGAGGTGAGGGGCGAGCTTCGGCTCGCCCCTCCTTCTTTAGCTCGGACCTTCATCCTTTTCCCGTTCCATCCCGTCAGGAGACCGACATGGTGACCTTCGTCGATCGAGTGACGCTGCATTTGCGCGCCGGAAAGGGCGGCAACGGCTGTGTCTCGGTACGTCGCGAGAAGTTCAAGCCTCTCGCCGGCCCAGACGGCGGTAACGGCGGACACGGCGGCGACATCGTCCTCGTCGCCGATCCGCAGGTGACGACGCTGCTGTCCTACCACCACTCGCCGCACCGCACAGCGGGCAACGGCGGCTTCGGAATGGGCGATCACCGTTCGGGTGCCGCGGGGGAGAGCCTCGAGCTCGCCGTGCCGGTCGGTACGGTGGTGAAGGATGCCGAAGGTGAGACCCTCATCGATCTCATCGAGCCCGGCACCCGGTTCGTGGTGGCGCCGGGCGGGCAGGGCGGCCTCGGCAACGCGGCCCTGGCCAACCCGAAGCGCAAGGCTCCCGGGTTCGCGTTGCTCGGTACTCCCGGCTGGGAGGGCGATGTCAACCTCGAGCTCAAGACGGTGGCCGATGTCGCTCTCGTGGGCTTCCCGTCCGCCGGAAAGTCGAGCCTCATCGCTGCGATCTCGGCGGCCCGACCGAAGATCGCCGACTACCCGTTCACGACCCTGCATCCGAACCTGGGTGTCGTGCAGGCGGGCGAGACCCGCTTCACCGTCGCCGACGTTCCCGGCCTGATCGAGGGTGCGAGCGAAGGCAAGGGCCTGGGACTCGAGTTCCTGCGCCACGTCGAGCGGTGCACAGCTCTCGTGCACGTTCTCGACTGCGCGACACTGGAGCCGGGTCGCGACCCGCTCTCCGACCTCGACGTGATCCGCGAAGAGCTCGCCAACTACCCGGTACCGGAGGGTCAGACGCCGCTGCTCGAGCGCCCACAGCTGGTGGCGCTGAACAAGGTCGACGTGCCCGAGGCGAAGGACCTGGCCGACATGGTGCGCGCCGACCTCGAGCAGCGCGGTTACCGCGTCTTCGAGATCTCGACAGTCAGCCACGAGGGCCTGCGTCAGCTGACCTTCGCGCTGGGTGACGTCATCGCCGAGCACCGTAAGCATCTGGCCGAGACGCCTGTCGCCGAGCGGATCGTCATCCGCCCCAAGGGTGCGGTCAAGGAGTTCGAGATCCGCGTCGAAGGCGGCACGTACGGCAACATCTACCGAATTCTCGGCGAGAAGCCGGTGCGGTGGGTGCAGCAGACCGACTTCCAGAACGAGGAGGCCGTCGGCTTCCTCGCCGACCGCCTCGAGAAGCTCGGCATCGAGAACGAGCTCTTCCGCGTCGGTGCGGTGGCGGGTTCGACCGTCGTCATCGGCCCCGGCGACGGCATCGTGTTCGACTGGCATCCCTCGCTCTCGTCGGCCGCCGAGCTGATGACGGCGCCGCGCGGCACCGACCCTCGACTGGATCTCAACCCGCGCCGCACGACGTCGCAGCGCCGTGAGCGCTATCACGAGCGCATGGATGCGAAGGCGGAGGCGCGGGCCGAGCTCGAGTCCGAGCGTCTCGGCACAGCCGCGGACGGCTATGTCTGGGAGGACGACGAGGAGTCGTGAGCGTGCAGGATCGATCGCAGATCTCGGGAGCCGGCCGCGTCGTCGTCAAGGTCGGATCGTCCTCGATCAGTGGCGAGAGCCACCACCGCATCGAAGCGATCGTCGACGCCATCGCGGCTGCGCGCGGACGCGGCACCGAGGTCGTGCTCGTCTCGTCGGGTGCGATCGCGACCGCGCTGCCGTTCCTGCACCTCGAGGGCCGACCCGCCGACCTGGCCACCCAGCAGGCGGCCGCGGCGGTGGGGCAGAACCTGCTCATGTGGCGGTACCAGACCTCACTCGATCGTCACGCGATGCTCGGCGGCCAGGTGCTGCTGACCGCCGGCGACCTCGAGAACGCGGCGCACCGCGCCAATGCGCGTCGTGCCGTCGATCGGCTGCTCGGTCTCGGCGTGCTGCCGATCGTCAACGAGAACGACACCGTTGCGACCCACGAGATCCGCTTCGGCGACAATGACCGCCTCGCGGCTCTCGTCGCCGATCTCATCGGGGCAGATGCGCTGGTGCTGCTCAGTGACATCGAATCGCTCTACACGCGCCCGCCGTCCGATCCGGGCGCAGAAGCCATTCGCACCGTCGACTACGGCGACGACCTGGGGCGGTACGAGTTCGGTTCCGTCGTGGTCAACAGCGTGGGCACCGGGGGCGCGGCCACGAAGGCCTCCGCGGCGCGGCTGGCCGCGGCATCCGGAATCGGCGTTCTCGTCACGAGCGCCGACCTCGTCGAGCAGGCGCTGTCGGGCGCCGACATCGGCACGTGGTTCGCGCCCAATCCCGACGCTCCGGTGCGAAGTGGCACGATGCCGTTGCCGACGGCGTCTCCCCTCTGAGAGAGGCCGCCGTCGACGCTCGATACACTGAGCGGATGACCACTCCCACCGCGACCGTCGCCACCGGCGCTCGCGAGCGTATCGAGCGCGCGCATGATGCAGCGCGGGCAATCGGGCTGCTCTCCGACACCGACAAGGCGGACGCCCTCCACGCGGTCGCCGACGCGATCGACGCGGCGACCGAAGAGATCGTCGCAGCGAACGCCGTCGACCTCGAGCGCGGAGCACGCGACGACCTATCGGCCGGGCTACTCGACCGCCTCCGCCTGGATGCCGATCGCGTCGCCGCCCTCGCATCTGCCGTGCGCGCCGTCGCCGCGTTGCCCGACCCCGTCGGGCGCGTCCTCGAGGAGCGGCCCCTCGCCAACGGTGTGCAGCTGCAGAAGGTCTCCGTGCCCCTCGGGGTCGTCGGATCGATCTACGAGGCACGGCCGAACGTCACCGTCGATATCGCCGCGCTCGCGCTCCGTTCCGGAAACGCCGTCGTGCTGCGTGGGGGAACCGCCGCACAGGCGACGAACGCCGCTCTCGTACAGGTGATGCGCTCCGCGCTTGCCGGCCGCGGGGTAGACCCCGAGGCCATCCAGACCGTCGACGATTTCGGCCGTGCGGGCGCCCACGCCCTCATGCAGGCGCGTGGCCTCGTCGATGTGCTGGTGCCGCGCGGCAGCGCTCAGCTC
>CAUPYO010000273.1:0-3825 GCA_963515565.1 uncultured Microbacterium sp. | reverse complement strand
CCCTCGACCCCCAGACGGTACGAGATCGTCACGGTGACGACGCCGTCGCGGGTGAAGCTGCGCCCGTCGTACCAGGGGCTTGCCGGAGAGCCGGAGAAGTAGCCGCCGCCGTGGATCCACACGAGCACGGGCAGCCCCGCCGCTGCGGGGTCGGGCGTGAACACGTTGACGTTGAGGGTCGACTCCCCCGGGATGCTCGGCTCGGGGATGAGTGTGATGCCCGGATCGCCCCGCTGCGCCGTCGCGCCGAAGGCTCCCGCGTCGCGCACGCCGTCCCACGCGGCGACGGGCACCGGAGCGGCGAAGCGCAGGCGTCCGACGGGCGGCTCGGCGAAGGGGATGCCGAGGAAGGCCGCCGACCTCCCGCCGTCGGCGGCGATGCGCCACCGCCCCCGCACGCGGCCGGAGGAGATCGTGGTTTCTGGATCGCTCTGCACGGGACCGATCATGGCATGCGCGCGATCAGCGCCGGGAGTCGGCGACGCGCGCGTGCGGGATGCGGCGGCGCATGACGGCGATGGCTTCGGGGTTGTCATCGACCAGTACCGCGTCGCGGCCGAGGTCCGCACACACCGCACCGGTGGTCCCGCTGCCGGCGAACAGATCCAGCACACGGTCGCCCGGCCGGCTCGAGGCCTGCACGATCCGGCGGAGGATGCCCTCGGGCTTCTGGGTCGGATAACCCGTCTTCTCCCGCCCGCTGGTCGGCACGATCGTGTGCCACCAGACGTCGGTGGGGAGTTTTCCGCGCGCCGCCTTCTCGGCAGTGACGAGGCCGGGGGCCATGTACGGCTCGCGGTCGACCGCGTCGGAATCGAACCAGTACGCCTTCGGATCTTTCACGTACACCAGGATCGTGTCGTGCTTCGTGGGCCAGCGGCGGCGGCTCTTCGCGCCGTAGTCGTACGCCCAGACGAGCTCGTTGAGGAAGCACTCCCGACCGAACAGCGCGTCCAGCAGCACCTTCGCGTAGTGCGCCTCGCGGTAGTCGAGGTGGAGGTACAGCGTGCCGTCGACCGCCAGCAGGCGCCACGCTTCTTGCAGGCGCGGCTCGAGGAAGTCCCAGTAGTCGTCGAACCGGTCGTCATAGCGGCGCAGATCGCCGCGCAGCCGCGCATAACTCGTGCCGCGAAAACCCGCCTTCACCTCGCCGCGCACGCCCGCGCGGTCGGCGGATTCGATCGCTTTGCCCTGCAGCCGTCCGGTGTTGAACGGCGGGTCGAGATAGATCAGCGTGAACGCACCATCGGGCAGAGCGCGCGCCACACGGAGGTTGTCACCGTGGTGGATCTCCACGGCACCGGGCGGGCCGGCCGGTGCGGCATCCGTCGTCACGGAACGCGCTGCAACCACGCGTCGGTCGAGAACTTCTCGGCGACCAGCGTCTCCGCCTCGGCGTATTCCTCTGCAGTGATATGTCCCGGTTCGGCGCCGTACAGCGTCGAGAAGGTCTGCACGAACCGCTCGATGATGGCTTCGCGCGGAAAGCCGGTCTGGCTACGGAGCGGGTCGACGCGCTTGGCGGCCGACACCGTGCCCTTGTCGCTGAGCTTCTCGCGCCCGATGCGCAGCACCTCGGTCATGACCTGACCGTCCATGTCGTAGGAGAGCGTCGCGTGGTGCAGCACGCCGCCGTTGGCGAGCCGTTTCTGCGCGGCGCCGCCGATCTTTCCCGACGGCGAGGCGATGTCGTTGAGCGGCTGGTACGTCGCGTCGATGCCGAGCGAGCGCAGCGCCTGCAGCACCCAGTCGTCGAGGAACGCATACGAGTCGGCGAACGTCAGGCCGGCGACGAGGGATGCCGGGACATACAGCGAGTACGTCACGATCGAGCCCGCTGCCATCAGCATGGCGCCGCCACCAGAGATGCGCCGGACGACATCGAAGCCGTGCCGGGCCGCACCCTCGGGGTCGACCTCGTTGCGGTACGACTGGAAGGAGCCGATGACCACCGCGGACTGGTCCCACTCCCAGATGCGGAGGGTGGGCTTTCGCCGGCCGTCGCCGACGCGCGTGGTCAGCACCTCGTCGAGAGCGAGGTTCATCGCGGGTGAGACCGCCTTCTCGTGCACGACCTCCCACTCGAAGTCGCGCCAGCCCGGGGCGGTGACCAACGCACGGCGCACCGCGGTACCGACCGACTCCGGCGTGAAGCCCAGCAGTTGCGCTCCCTCCGGCAACGCCCCGCGCACCGCCGCGGCGATGGCTGCGGCATCCGTCTCGACCGGCAACCCCGTGACGGCGGCGTCGATGTCGGCCAGGGCGTCGTCGGGCTCGAGGAAGAAGTCGCCCGCGAGGTGGAAATCGGCGATGCGACCGTTTTCGACCTCGAGGTCGACGACGACGAGCTTGCCGCCCGGAACCTTGTATTCCCCGTGCATGCCTCAAGCGTACGGCGCGACGAGCGCCGCCACCGCAATCACCGCGGCCTCGCCCGCACCCGGGCGACGCCGCGGCCGGCGAGGCAGATGACGAAGGCGTAGAGCCCGATGCGCGCCAGCCAGAGCAGCGCGTACTGCCACGGCGACTCGAGGGCGACCGGGCCGATGAGGAACGCGATGATCGCCGCGGTGCCTCCGCTGTCGGCATCCATGGGGGTCGTATCGGTCAGTCCGACCACGAGCGTCGCGGGTGCGGCGATCGCCACGGCGGCGATCGCGGCGAACAGCCACCACGCCGAGGCCGTCACCGCGGCGCGCGGCATCCGGGCGAGGTGAAGGAAGCCGCCGATGGCGATGACGAACAGCCATCCCACGACCAGCAGCGCGACGAAGACGACGAACGTGGCGATCGGCGTGGTGATCAGCAGCCGCAGCAGTTCGGCGTCCCAGCCGGCCTCTGCGGCACGGATGCCCGCGCGCAGCGCCATACCGGCCGTCGCGAGCAGCAGCAGCCACGCGCCGTCGCCGATCGTCCGCGGCACGAGCACCGCAGAAAGATCGGCCCAGGATGCCGACGATGACGGCGTGGCCGCCGGCGCGCCGGACTTCTCACGCTCACGCGCGATGACAGGGTCGATCGGCAGCGCCCGCACCCGCAGTGCCGACACGAGCCCGGCGGCGCCGGCGGCGAGACCGACCAGGGTCCAGAAGACGCGGTCGGACGTGGGCAGGGCGGGATCGAAGAGCCAGAACCCGAGGGCCATGACGGCGCCGCAGACGAGGACGCTCACGCGCACGACGCCGCGCGGGCGCAGAGACCACGGGGGGACAGGCACGTCAGCCTCGCGCCGGGACGCGTCGATCGACCCAGGCCACCAGATCGGCGATGACCTCGTCGCGGGTCACGTCGTTGAAGACCTCGTGGCGGATGCCGGGATAGACGAGGGTCGTCACGTCGGTGAGACCGGACCGTGTGCGATACGCCTCGGCGAGGCGATGGATGCTGCGCGGTCCGCCGACGGTGTCGTCGCGACCCACCATGAGCAGCACCGGGACATCGCGGGGCAGGTTCTTCGCGGGCTTTCCGATCAGACGCAGGGTGTCGAGGGGTCCGAACAGTTTCGCGAGGGGCACGGAGGTCGTCAGCGGATCATCGAGGAACGCGCGGCCCACCGAGAGATCCGACGACAGCCATTCCGACCCCATGGCATCGACAGCCTTCCACGGCTTGTTGAGATCGCCCGAGTTGAGCGCACCGGGCCAGCGCAGCGCCGACCCGGTGAGAACGACGCAGTCGTAGAGGTCGGGGTGGCGATCGAGCAGCATCTGCGCCAAGAACGACCCCCAGGAGTGTCCGACGAGGATCAGCGGCAGGTCGGGGTGTCCGTCGTGGATGATCCGGCTCAGCTGCGCGCAGGCATTCTCCGCGGCGCGCAGACCGCCG
>CAUPYO010000272.1:0-3889 GCA_963515565.1 uncultured Microbacterium sp. | reverse complement strand
GCCGAGGACGTCGGCGGTGGCGCGGCGCGCGGCATCCACGGCCCGCTCGAGGCGGTCGGCGGTGCGCCGTGCGACGTCGCCCCCCGCGGCACGCAGCTCGGCGATCGTCTGCGCGATATCGAGGAACAGGGCCTCGGCTGTCGCTCCGCCATCGCGGATGATCTTCCGCCCGATGAGGTCGTTGGACTGGATCGCCGTCGTGCCCTCGTAGATCGGCATGATGCGCGCATCGCGGTAGTACTGCGCGGCACCGGTCTCTTCGATGAAGCCCATGCCGCCGTGCACCTGAATGCCGTCGCTGGTGAGCGCAACGGCATCCTCGGTCGACCACCCCTTGAGGATGGGGACGAAGAACTCTGCGCGCGCCTGCACGGCCGCGTCGCCCGTGTGCTCAGCCCGATCGAACAGGTCGGCGACGTAGACGCCGAGCGCGCGCGTCGCGAACACCTGGCTGCGCATCGACAGCAGGAGCCGACGGACGTCGGGATGCTCGGCGATCGGCGCGATGCCGTCACGGCCGAGCACACGACCCTGTATGCGGTCTTCGGCATATGCCGTCGCCTGCTGCAGGGCGCGATCGGCGATGCCGGTCGCCTGGAACCCCATGGCGATGCGCGCCGAGTTCATCATCACGAACATGCCGGCCAGGCCCCCGCCGACCTCGCCGACGAGGTACCCGGTGGCGTCGTCGTAGGCGAGCACGCAGGTCGGGCTGCCGTGGATGCCGAGCTTGTGCTCGACGGCGACCGTCGTGACGGCGTTGCGCTCTCCGAGCGAGCCGTCGTCATTCACGAGGTACTTCGGGGCCACGAACAGCGACAGCCCCTTGGCGCCCTCGGGAGCGTCGGGGGTGCGCGCGAGCACGAGGTGAACGATGTTCTCGGCGACGTCGTGATCTCCCCAGGTGATGAAGATCTTCTGGCCGCGGATGGCGTAGCTGCCGTCGTCGCGCGGCGTCGCCGTGGTGCGGATCGCTCCGAGGTCGGTCCCGGCGGCCGGCTCGGTGAGGTTCATGGTGCCCGTCCACGCCCCCGAGACCAACTTGGTCAGGTAGGTCTCGCGAAGGGCGTCGGATGCCGCGGCATCCAGCGCGTGGATCTGTCCCGCCGTGAGTAGCCAGCAGAGGGCGAACGCCGAGTTGGACGCGTTCCACACCTCACCGAGTCCGGCGCGCACGGACCCGGGCAGGCCGTCACCGCCGGCGGAGGCGGGCGCTTCGGCACTGACCCAGCCGGCCTCGACGAACGCGCGGTACGCCTCGGCGAAGCCCGCCGGCAGCCGCACCTGACCGTCGACCAGCTGCGCTCCCTCGCGGTCGCCGACGCTCTGCAGCGGGGCGAGGACGGATGCCGCGAACTCGCCGGCCCCGGCGACGATGTCGGCGCCGTCGTCGGCGGTGAGCTCGCCGTCGGTGGCGCGGGCCACGATGTCGAGTCCGAACGCCTCACCGAACAGGAAGGCGTAGTCCGAAGTGGGCGGCTGGTAGTCGGCGGCCATGGCGGGCTCCTCGTGATCGGTGGCGCCGGGCGAGCGCGCGGGATGAGACTGCGAATCATCATAGGTGAAACTGAGTGTCAGCGCGACCCTGGGGCACTGGCTGCAGCGGCCGGCCACGGCCAGGATGGGTGCCATGCCGTACGAGATCCCCGCCCCGATGCTCGCCAAGGCCGTCGCCGCCGTCCCCGACCCGGGCCGCACCCCCGGCGGGCTGTCCTTCGAGCCGAAGTGGGACGGTTTTCGCGCGCTGATCGCCTGGGACGGGACCGACCTGGAGATCGGCTCGCGCGGCGCGAAGCCGCTGACCCGGTACTTCCCCGAACTCGTCGCGGCGTGTGCCGAGCTTCTGCCCCAGCCCTGCCTGCTCGACGGCGAGATCGTCGTCGCGCTCGAGGCCGGCGACGGCGTCCGCCGGTTGTCGTGGGAAGCACTGTCGCAACGCATCCATCCGGCGGCGTCACGCGTCGCCCAGCTGAGCACCGAGACTCCGGCGATGTTCGTCGCCTTCGATCTGCTCGCTCGCGGTACCGACGACCTTCAGAACGAGCCGTTCTCGGCGCGGCGCGCGGCGCTGGGGGAAGTGCTGCGGGATGTCCCGGCACCCCTGCACCTCACGCGCGCCACCCGTGATCGGGGCCTCGCGACCCACTGGCTCGCCCGCTTCGAAGGCGCGGGACTCGACGGCGTCGTCGCCAAGCCGCTCGCGCTGCCCTACACGCCCGGAAAGCGGACCATGTTCAAGGTGAAGCATGCCCGCACCGCCGATGTCGTGCTGCTGGGCTACCGCGTCCACAAGAGCGGCGAGGGCGTCGGGTCGCTTCTTCTCGGCCTCTACGACGACACCGGGACCATCCGCAACGTCGGCGGGGCATCGGCCTTCAGCGACGTCCGTCGCCGCGAGCTCGTCGACGAGCTGGCACCGCTGGTGATGACGGATGCCGACGGCACGGCCGTCACGGGCGCCACCGAGCGCTCGCGCTTTTCGGCATCCAAGGACACGCCGTTCGTGCGCCTGAAGCCCGAACGCGTGTTGGAGGTTCGCTACGACCAGCTCGAGGGCCAGCGCTTCCGTCATACGGTGCAGTTCGACCGGTGGCGCCCCGACCGTGACCCGCGCTCGTGCACCTTCACCCAGCTCGAGCAGGTGGCGGCGTACGACCTCGCCGACGTGCTGACCTGAGCGGCCTCCGGCACGCCCCCAAACGCACAGATCCGGCCCGCGCAGCACCGCAAGGGCCGGATCCGGCTCTCCGCACGCGGGCTCGTCGGCGGAGGAATCCGGCGGCCGCACGGGACCGATCGTGCGAAGGGCGAGGGTCTCCCCTCCTCCGTGGCACCCACCGTACGCGCACGCCCGAGCGCAGGAGCGGCGCCCGACCGTGAATATCCGCCGCCGTTGTTCCGGCGCCGCGCTCTCGCCCCGACAGGCGCGCGGTGCGAGGATCGGAGCATGGTCCCCGCCACGCCTGACGAGCCGGAGGCGCCCGCCACGGAGCCGACACTGACGCAAGAGCTCGCGCTCGAGCCGGTGCAGTTCATCGCGCGCACCGACATCGTGCTGCGCCTGGGCGCCCTCATGCTCGGAGCCGGCGCATCCTCGGCGCGGGTGCGCGACAGCATGGTGCGCACCGCCGCGGCGGTCGGCATCGACGACGTGCACTGCCGCGTCGGCATGACCGATATCGTCCTCACCGCTGGCCGGGGTCAGATGTTCCGCACCCGGGTCGCGGAGGTGCCCCGGCCCGCCGTGGATGCCGACCGGATGACGGCTCTCAAGCGGTTGACCGCCGAGCTTCGCCCGGGAACGACCCCCGCGGCTCTGCAGTCGCGCCTGAGCGAGATCGAACGGATGCCGAGGCGGTACTCCGCCGCGACCCGCGTGCTGGCCGCGGCGCTGGCGTGCGCGGCATTCGCGCTGCTGAACAACGGAGGCTGGCAGGAGTTCGTCGCCGTGGGCATCGCAGCGGCCGCCGGGCAGTGGGTGCGGATGCTCATCCACCGCCTGCGCACGAACGAGTTCCTGCTCGTCTTCGCCTCCGCCATGACCGCGCTGCTGGTCTACCTCGCCGCCGCCCAGATCTTCGTGGCGCTCGGCGTTCCCGGCGGCCAGCACGACGCGGCGCTGACCAGTGCGGTCCTCTACCTGGTGCCCGGCTTCCCCCTGGTCACCGGTGCGCTCGACCTCGCTCGACTCGATCTGAACGCCGGCATCGCGCGCGTCACATACGCGGTGCTCGTGCTGCTCGCCACCGGCACCGCGGTGTGGGGTGTGGCGACGCTGTTCGACGCGACGGTGACCCAGGTCGCCGCACCGGAGTTCACCGAGCCGCTGCTGTCCGTCGTCCGCCTGGCCGCGGGCTTCGTCGGCGTGCTCGGCTTCGCGCTGCTGTTC
>CAUPYO010000271.1:0-3900 GCA_963515565.1 uncultured Microbacterium sp. | reverse complement strand
AGCGAGACGCGTGCGTAGCCGAGCAGCTGGGCGACCGGGCGTACGACACTGGCGTGCACGTCGTGCGCGTACAGCTGCACGACTTCCGTGCCGGCGCCATCACCGGTGTTGGTGACGGTGACGGCGGCCTCGAAGGTCTCCCCGGCCGCGGCCTCCGCAGGTGCGGAAAGGTCGGTGCGCGCGAACGTCGTGTACCCGAGACCGAAGCCGAACGGACGCACGGGTGTGCTGTCGGCGCTCGTCACATCGCTGTCGCCGCCGAGGATCGGATGCAGGTACGAGAACGGCTGCGCACCCGCCGACCGCGGCAGCGACACCGGCAGTCGGCCCGACGGGGCGACGGCGCCGGAGAGCACGCGCGCAATGGCCGTGCCGCCCTCCTCGCCGGGGAAGAACGCCTGCACCACGGCGGCCGGCACCGAACCGGCGTCGCCGTCGAGCGCCCACGACAGGGCGTACGGCCGTCCCGTCACCACGACGAGCACCACGGGTGTGCCGGTCGCGATGACCTCCTCGACGAGCTCGCGCTGCACGCCCGGCAGCTCCAGGCTCTCGGTGTCGTTGCCCTCACCGACCGTGCCACGGCCGAACAGGCCCGCACGGTCGCCGACCACGACGATCGCCACGTCGGCGGATGCCGCGGCATCCACCCCCCCCCCCACCCCCGAACGGACCTCCCCCTCGACATCGCAACCGGCCACCGAGACGACCGACGCCTCGGGCAGCTCGTCGCGCAGCGCCTCCGCGACGGTCGGGATCTCGAACCCGTAGGGCGTGCCGGGGTGATGCGCCAGCACGTGGTTGGCGAACGAATAGCAACCCATCAGTGCCGACGCATTGTGACCGTTCGGACCGATGACCGCGACGCGTCCGGGGCGGCCCCGGCTTCCCAGCGGCAGGGTGCCGTCGTTCGCGAGCAGCACGAGCGAGCGCTCCGCGAGTTCGCGGGCGACCGTGCGGTGCGCCGGCGAATCGAGGTCGATGCCGGTCGGCGCCGCGCTGTCGTCGGGATCGAGCAGGCCCAGCTCCTCCTTCTGGGCGAGCACGCGGGCGAGGGCGCGATCGACGAGCGCCTCGTCGATGCGTCCGTCGCGCAGCCCCTCCAGCAGGGGTGTCGCGTACGCGTCGCCGCTCGGCAACTCGACGTCGATGCCGGCCGTCAACGCCAGACGCGCCGCTTCGGTGCGGTCGGCGGCGACGGCGTGCATCGTCTCGAGGAACGCGATCGCGAAGTAGTCCGACACCACGACGCCGTCGAAGCCCCACTGTCCGCGCAGCAGATCGGTGAGCAGCGTCGGGTCGGATGCCACCGGGATGCCGTCGATGTCGGTGTACGAGTTCATCACCGACCGCGCCCCGCCGTCGCGCACCGCCATCTCGAACGGCGGCAGGAAGACGTCGGCGAGCTCACGCGGTCCGGCGTGCACCGGGGCGTGGTTGCGACCGGCCCGCGATGCCGAGTAGCCGACGAAGTGCTTCAGGGTCGCGTGCACGCCGGCATCCTGGATGCCGCGGACGTACGCCGTCGCGATCGTCGCCACGACGTAGGGGTCTTCGGCGATGCACTCGTCGACGCGCCCCCACCGCGGGTCGCGGATCACATCGAGCACGGGCGCCAGCGTCTGATGCACGCCGAGCTCGCGCATCGAGTCGCCGATGAGCCGGCCCATCCGATGCACCAGCTCGGGGTCGAACGCCGCGCCCCACGCCAGCGGCGTCGGGAACGTCGCCGCCCGCCACGCGGCCAGCCCCGTGAGCGACTCCTCGTGCACGATCGCGGCGATGCCGTGACCGGATGCCGCGCGCAAGCGCTGCTGCTCGTTCCACAGCCAGCTCGCCCGTTCCGCGGCATCCACCGGACGTGTGCCGTAGACCCGCGTGAGGTGACCGAGGCCGTGGGCGGAGATCTGCTCGTACCGGTCGGACGAGGCCATCTCGCCGACCAGCGGCGCCACCACTTCATCGCCCTGATCGACCCAGAAGCCCACCAGCTGGGCGACCTTCTGCTCGAGGGTCATCGCCTCGATGAGCGCGGCCACCCGGGGCGACGGCGGTGGCACGAGACGGTTGTCGAGGGAGGTGTTGTCGGAGATCGTCATGCGGATCAGCCCTTCACGGCGCCGGTGAGGCCGCCGACGATGCGACGCTCGAACAGGCTGAAGAACACCAGCGCAGGAAGCATCGACAGAGAGGTGAAGGCCAGCACCTTGGCGGTGTCGACCGAGTACTGCGACGAGAACGCCTGCACGCCCAGCGGCAGGGTGAAGCTCGCCTCGTTGTTGAGGATGAACAGGGGCAGCAGGTAGCTGTTCCAGCTGCCGATGAATGCCAGGATGCCGACGGTGATCACGCCCGGCACCGACAGCGGCAGCACCATCCGCCAGAAGAAGCCGAGGCGGCTGCATCCGTCGATGAACGCGGCCTCCTGGATCTCGTCGGGGATGGCCCGCAGGAACGGCACCAGGATGATGATCGTGGTGGGCAGGGCGAAGGCGATCTGCGGCAGGATGATGCCCGCCAGCGAGTTCATCAGGCCGAGATCGCGGATCACGATGTACAGCGGTGTGATCGCCACGGTGATCGGGAACATCAGTCCTGCCGCGAACAGCGCGTACAGCACCCCGCGCCCGCGGAACGGGTAGCGCGCGATGACGTAGCTGGCCATGAGACCCAGCGCGACCACCCCCGCCGTGGTGGCGGTGGCGGCGATGACCGAGTTGAGCACCTGGCGCCAGAACTGCGGACCGGTGAGCACCGTGAGGTAGTTCTGCGCGTTCCACGGGTCGGGCCATCCGGCCGGGTCGACCGTGATCTGCGAGTTGCTGCGGAACCCGCCGATGATGATGTACAGCACCGGCGTGAGCATGAGGGCGATCACCACGAGCGCGATGAAGTAGACCAGCGGGCTGCCCCAGGGCAGGCGCTCCTTGGCGCGTCGCGGGCCGGATCCCCGCCGCGATCGTGAACCCGTCGCGGGGGAGAGGGTGGCGGTGTCGGCGGTGAGAGCGCTCATCGCGTCTTCTTCCCTTCGGTGATGGCGCCCGCGGTGTCTCGTCGCAGCACGAAGCGCTGATAGATGAGGGCCACGATGAGCGAGATGACGAAGATGACCACGGCGACCGCGTTGCCGTAGCCGTAGTTGCCGGCGTTGCGCCCGTTGACGACCATGTAGGTCGCCATCGTGGAGGTGCCGGCCGTCGACGCGACGTACTGACCCCAGATGATGTAGACGAGGTCGAACAGCTGCAGGGCTCCGATGATCGAGAGGAACGCCCAGATGCGCAGCGTGGGGGCCAGCAGCGGCAGCGTGATGCGCCAGTGTGCCTGCCAGTAGCCGGCGCCGTCCAAGGCGGCGGCTTCGTAGAGCTCCTCGGGGATGCCCTGGAGCCCCGCGAGGAAGAGGATGACGGCGAAGCCGACGTACTTCCAGGTCAGGATGGCCATCAGCGTCCAGATGGCGATCGCCGGGTCGGCGATCCAGTCGTGCGCGAACGCACCCAGCCCCACGCTCTCCAGCATTCCGTTGAGGGCGCCCTGCGTCTGCAGCATGAGCCCGAAGCCGGTGCCGACGACGACCTCGGCGATGACATACGGCACGAACATCAGCACGCGGATGATCGACTGCCCGCGCATCCGACGGTTCAACAGCAGTGCGAGCAGCACGGCGATCGGGCCCTGCAGCACGATCGAGGCGATCACGATGAACCCGTTGTGGCCGAGCGCTTCGATGAAGGTCGGGTCGGTGAGGATCGTCAGATAGTTCTGCAGCCCGACGAAGTCGGTGGGAGCGCCGTAGCCCTGCCACCGGAAGAAGCCGTAGAACGCCGCCATCACGACCGGGAAGATCACGAAACCGAGGAACATGACCAGCGCGGGGCCGACCAGGAGCGAGATTACTAG
>CAUPYO010000270.1:0-3904 GCA_963515565.1 uncultured Microbacterium sp. | reverse complement strand
GCGTGAGCTCGGCATCCTTCACTGCCGCCCACCCCGTCACCGCATCGTGGCGCACCAGCCGCACGATGTGGATCGGATGCCCCGCGAGCGTGTGATCACGCTCCGCGCCGTCGCGCACGAATCCGTTGCGCCGGTAGAACGCCTCGGCGCGCGGGTTGTCGTCCATCATCCAGAGGTACGCATCGTCGGCGCCGACGACCGCATCCAGCAGGAGTTGGCCGGCGCCCGTGCCGTGGCGCTCGGCGAGCACGTAGATGCCCTCGAGCTCACGTCGCACAGGTCGGTCGTCATCGCGTCCCTCGCTCGCGGTCGCCCAGCCGACGATGCGGCCGTCCAGTTCCACGACGTGGACGTCGGTCACGTCGTCGGCGATGATCGCGGCCCACCGCTCGACCCGCGGCTCCACCCCCAGGTCGGCGAGCACGGTAGCGGGGAGCTGGTGCACGTAGGCCTCGCGCCACGCCTGCACGTGGACTTCCGCGATGCCTCGCGCATCGTCGAGGGATGCCGGGCGCACGATCACCCCGCGCGAATCGCCGCTGCTCATCATGCGCTCATGTTCGCACGCCGTCAGCGGCTAGAGCATCCCGGTGAGCACGCCGCCGTCCGCCCGTACGGCGGCCCCGTTCGTCGCCGACGCCAGCGGACTCGCGAGGTAGGCGACCACAGAGGCAATCTCCGCGGGCTCGATGAACCGCTCGAGCAGCGTCGTGCTGTTCTGCGCGATGACGGCATCCTTGACGGCGCCCGTCGGCAACGACTGCGCGGCGGCGATCGCTTCGATCGTGGCGGCGACCCCGTCGGAGTAGGTCGGCCCACCCAGCACCGTGTTGACGGTGACGGCGGTCCCACGTGTGCGCTTCGCGAGTCCGTTGGCGAGCGCGATCATCGCTGCCTTCGTCACGCCGTACGGGATCATGTCGACCGGGACGTTCACTCCCGACTCGCTGCCGATGAAGATGATGCGACCCCATCCGCGCTCGATCATCCCGGGCAGAAGAGCGCGGGAGAGGCGCACCCCGCTCATCAGGTTGACGTCGAGGTACCGGGCCCACTCTTTATCGGCGACGGCATCGAAGTCGGCGAGGCCGAAGACGCCGGCGTTGTTGACGAGGATGTCGACGCCACTCAGCTCCGCGAGCATGCGGTCGATGTCCGCCGGATCGGAGACGTCGGCGACGACGCCGGTGTGACCTGCATCGGCCTCGGCGACGGGATGCAGCCGCCGCAGCTCCGCCACGGCCGCCTCGACGGAAGCCGCACTCCGTCCGTTGACGATCACGCGAATGCCCTCCGCAGCGAGCGCGGCGGCGACGGCGAAGCCGATCCCCCGCGTCGATCCGCTGATGAATGCCGTCTTGCCGCTCAGTTGCAGGTCCATTTCGTCGCCTCCCGGCGCCGATGCGCCATCTTTTCACTTGCTCAGGAAAGTTAATCTAACGGGCGTTACTTGCGTGAGCAAGTCAGCTAGCCTGGTGGTATGCCTTCGACTCCCGCCGCATCGGCCCCGCCACCCGCCTCCGGGCTTCGCGGTGAGCGACTCACCGAGTGGGCGGCGATCGCCACGCTGCTCGAGCGTCTTCCGGCCGCCCTCGACGCGCAGTTGCAGCGCGACAGCGGGCTGACGCATTACGAGCACGGGCTGCTCTTCGCCCTCGACACCGCCCCCGATCGCACCCTCCGAATGAGCGTGCTCGCCGGTTACGCCAGCAGCACGCTCTCGCGGCTGTCGCGAGCGATCGCGCGGCTGGAGAAGAGGGACGCGGTTCGCCGCACGACCGACCCGGCGGATGGGCGCTACACGCTCGCGATACTCACCGACAGCGGGCATGAGCTCGTCGCGGCGTCCACGCCTGCGCATCACGCGCTCGTAGAGCAACTCGTCTTCGGATCGCTCACCGACGCTCAGGCCCGGCAGTTCGCCGCGTTGAGCGGACGCATCTCGCGGGCCATCGACAGTCACGTCCCGTGGGCGCCCACCGTCTGAACGGAGCGGCACGCCTCAGGATAGGGCGCACGCCGTCTCGACCGCGGATGCCGCGTCTGCGACGACCCGCGGCACGATGCGCACCTCTGACACGCGTCGACGATCCATCGCGACGACCTGGATCACCGCTTCGGGCAGCTCGACGGTGTCGCCGACGACGGCGAGACGTCCGAGTTGCTCCGTGATGAATCCGGCGATCGTGTCGGACGAGCCGTGCGGAAGCTCCCATCCGGTCGCGTCTTCGAAGTCCGCCCGGTTCAGGCGCCCGTCCAGGATGCCGGTGCGTGCGCTCGCGACGGTGTCGTACTCGTCGAAGATCTCGCCGACGACCTCTTCGACGAGGTCCTCGAGAGTGACGATGCCGTCGGTGCCGCCGTACTCGTCGACGACGACGGCGATGTGGTCGCCGTCGGCGCGCATACGCGTGAGGGTGGCCAGCACGCCGGCCGTCGCCGGAAGATACGGGATCGGCCGCATCACACGACTCACGGGCGCATCGGCATCGCGCGACGCGATATCGAAGAGGTCGCGTACGTGCACGAAGCCGGTGATGTCGTCGATGGACTGGTCGACCACGGGGTAGCGAGAGTGCGGCAGCTCGCGCACGTCGGCGAGCGCGTCCGCCACGCTCGCCGCCCCGTCCAGCACCACGACGTCGGGACGAGGACGCATGACCTCGCTGATCTGACGGCCCCGCAACGACAGCACGTCATCGAGCATGCGCCGTTGATCGTCGGGCAGGCCCCGGTGGGTCGCGACGATGTCGCGGATCTCCTCCTCGCTGAGCTCATCCGCCGTCTTGTGCGGGTCTCCTCCGAGAAGGCGCACCAGCGCGTTCGTCGAGACCGACAGCAGCCAGATGACGGGACGCATGACGACCGCGAACCCGTCGAGAACCGGTGCGACCGCGTAGGCGAACTGCGCATTGCGCTGGATGGCCAGACGCTTCGGGACGAGTTCTCCCAACACCAGCGACAGATAGGCGATCACCAGGGTGAGCAGCACGGTCGCGAGCGTCATGGCCAGCGGCGGCGCGGCCCCCATCCGCTCGAACAGCGGCGCGGCCGCCGGAGCGAGCGACGTCGCGCCGTAGGCCGCGGAGGCGAAGCCGGCCACGGTCACCCCGATCTGCACTGCCGACAGGAACGTGTTCGGGTTGCGGGCAAGGCCGGCGACCTTCCGCCCACGCGCCCCTCGTGCGGCGATCGCGTTGATCTGGCTTTCGCGCAGGGTCACGAGGGCCATCTCGGTGGCGGCGAAGACGCCACCGACGAGCACGAAGATGACGACGAGAGCGATGTTCCAGGCGAGGTCGCCCGTCAACGGGCGTCCTCACGCGCGGCGGGCAGGGCGTCGATGCGGGCATCCTTCCGCGTCTTCAGAAGGCTCGCGATCGTGGCGACGGCGACGGTCGCCGCGATGAACACCAGCGACAGCCAGATGGGGATCTCCGGGATGAACGTCACGTGCTCGCCGCCGTTGATGAACGGCAGCTCGTTCTTGTGGAGCGCGTGGATCAGCAGCTTGACGCCGATGAAGGCGAGGATGACCGCGAGGCCCTGGGCGAGGTAGACCAGACGTTCGAGTAGGCCCCCGATGAGGAAGTAGAGCTGGCGCAGGCCCATCAGCGCAAAGGCGTTGGCCGTGAAGACGAGGTACGCCTCCTGCGTGAGCCCGTAGATGGCGGGGATGGAGTCGACGGCGAAGACGAGGTCGATGAAGCCGATTGCGACGATCACGAGCAGCATCGGGGTGACGAAGCGTCGTCCGCCCTTCACGACCGTGAGCCGATCGCCGTCGTACTCGTCGCTCACCGGAAGTACGCGTCGCACGAACCTCATGAAGCGGCCGTCCGCCGGGTTGGACTCGCCGTGGGCGAAGGCCTGGCGGTAGGCGAGGAACAGCAGCAGCGCGCCG
>CAUPYO010000269.1:0-3933 GCA_963515565.1 uncultured Microbacterium sp. | reverse complement strand
AGACCAATTCGTACGCGTCGGTGGTCAGGTTCGCCTCGGAGAACACTTCCGCGGGGCCGATGACGTCGAGAGCTTTGACCCCGTCGAAGACGAGGAATCCGATGCGACGACGTTTCCCGGCCATGGCTGTCCTCCCGCTCGCCGCGGCACGGCGTCGCCGTCCATTCTGCCGTGACGCCACGCAGCTCACGCGGGCTGCTCGGATGGAGCACCTTCGACATCTGTCGAAAGAGGCTCTCGACACCTGCCCAACCCCCGGGCCCACCCACCGGCCTAACGTTGCGCACCTGGGCACCGTTCGGCCGCCGGCCGCCGCCCAGCCCCCGTGATCTCGACCCGAGTGGAGCCCGACATGACCGCCGCACCGACCATCGTCCTCGTCCACGGCGCCTTCGCTGACGCCGCCAGCTGGGCGCCCGTCACCCGAATTCTCCTGGATCAGGGTTACGCAGTGCGCGTCCCCGCCGTTGCCAACCGGAGCCTTCTCGGCGACGCGGCCTACATCCGCTCCGTCGTCGAGCAGATCGACGGTCCGGTGCTGCTCGCCGGCCACTCCTACGGCGGCGCCGTGATCACGGTCGCCGGCGTCGCGCCCAACGTCATCGGCCTGGTCTACGTGGCCGGGTACGCGCTGGACGAGGGCGAGAGCCTCGGACAGCTGCAGGGCGGATTGCCCGACTCCGATCTCGCACAGCATCTGGTGTACACGCCGTTTCCGATCGACGGCGCCGAGCCCGGCACGGATGTGTCGGTCGAGGTCGCGGCATTTCCCGAGGTGTTCGCCCACGGGGTTCCGCTCGAGCGCGCCGAGGTGCTCGCCGTCTCGCAGCGACCGCTGGCCGCGCTGGCGTTCGGTGAGGCCGCCCCCGTCGCCGCCTGGAAGAGCACACCGTCGTGGGGCATCGTCTCGACCGAAGACCACACCATCAACCCCGACGTGGAGCGATTCGGCTACCGACGTGCGGGCGTGCGTGCGGTGATCGAGCTCGATGCACCCCACCTGGCGATGCAGACGCACCCGGCGGAGGTAGCGAAGGTCATCGCCGATGCCCTCGCCGAGCTCAGCTGATCGCGCCGGAGGAGAGTCCCACGATGAGCGGATCGAGCGACGTGGAGCAGATCGACGTGGATGCCGCACCCAGCGGTGAGGGGTGCGTGGAGTGCGAAGCGATGGGCAGCTGGTGGGTGCACCTGCGTCGCTGCGCGGCCTGCGGACACATCGGATGCTGCGACTCCTCGCTGAATCGCCATGCGTCCGCGCACGCCGCATCCACCGGCCATCGCTACATCCAGAGCTACGAGCCCGGCGAGAGCTGGTGGTGGGACTTCGCCGAGGGACGCGCCGTGCTCGGGCCCTCCCTCGCGCCGCCGACGAGCCACCCCGCGTCGCAGTCCGTGCCGGGACCGGCGGATCGGATGCCGTCCGACTGGGAGGCCCAGCTCGGCGCAGCGCGCGACGCGTCGGACTGAGCGGGGGCGGATGCCGGGGGCGGGGCGGCGGGGCGGAACCTACGTGGGGGGGGGCCGCCCGCTCCCCCGCCCCCCTCCGGCGCCTCGCACTCACCGCCGGGTATCCGGCGGTGAGTGCCCGTGTCATTCGACCGGGCTGAGCGACTTCGCAACGTGCGTGTGCACGGCCTTGAGCCACGACACGAGGAACTCGGCCGTGGACTCGTCCGTGACCTCTCCGTTATCGGTGATCAGGCCGTCGCGCAGGTGGATGTAGGCCTCGGGCTGCGACAGCTCGGGCGAAGCGAGGAACGACAGGATCGAGCGCAGGTGCTGCTGGGCGACGGCGGTGCCGATGGCACCGATCGATGCACCGATGACGGCGGAGGGCTTGCCGGCGAAGCTGTTCTGGCCCCACGGGCGGCTCGCGGTGTCGAGAGCGTTCTTGAGCACGCCCGGGACGGAGCGGTTGTACTCGGGGGTCACGATGATGACGGCATCCGAGCCCTCGATCGACGACTTGAACTCGGCAGCCTCTGCGGGAATGGCCGCGTCGTGGTCAGCGGAGTAGAACGGCAGCGCGGCGATGGGCAGCTCAGTGAGGTTCAGGTCGGCCTGGGGAGCGAGGCGCACGAGCGCGTTCGCGAGGCGACGGTTGATCGAGGTCGACGAGATGCTGCCGATGATGATGCCGACGTTGTACGTGGTCATGGCGAGAGTGCCCTTCCAAGATTGGATTCAGTTGAATACATACTAGCGACCGCACGCGCGGTGAGGGCGCCACCAGGGTGAACGTCGGGCGACGGTGCAGGTAATCCCACCGGCAGCGATCTCGAACGCGTCGTGCACTCGCCGATGGATTCGGCGCCGAGGAATGGGCCGCGCAGGCACGGGCTGAGCTCGGCGACTATTGCCGAGTGATATTCGGCCACGACGGCAACGACAATGACGCCGCGAATGCACAATTCACCGGAAAACAGGAATTTCATCAGAATGATCATTAAGGTGGCAATGCAGCGAGTGAGCCACCCGCTGAATCAATGCTGAATACACCCGAAAGAGGCACTCCCCGTGGCACAGAAAGTCATTGTCGAACTCGTCGACGATCTCGATGGCACCCCTATCGCCGACGGAGCCGGTGGAACAGTGCGCTTCGCGCTCGGCAACAAGTCGTACGACATTGATCTCACCGACGAAAACCTGGCCACGCTCGAAGAGGCTCTGGCGCCGTTCATCGCGGCAGCTCGCGTCTCTTCGGTCTCCGCCAGCGGCGGCGCACGCCGCGCAGGCGCACGCTCTGCCCGCAAGTCGTCGAGCGTCGACCTCGGGGCCGTCCGCGCGTGGGCACGCGCAAACGGACACACCGTGAGCGAGCGCGGCCGCGTTTCCGCCTCGATCCTCGAGGCATACGCCGCCGCACAGTAAAACTCGACCGCTCCGACGGGGGCACTCTCCGTGCAGACGACCTCTGGGTCGCACGGGAGTGCCCCCGTCGCATTGTGCGCGGCGAACGAAGCGATGCGGGTGGATTTTGGACAGCGAAGACTCGGCATCGGATGATGCGGACGATTGTGACGGACGGCAAGAGATCGACAACCACTGTCGCCGTGGGGACACAACAGGTCCGACAATCAGAATGGCCTCACCAGGAATGTCAGGGAAGACACATGTCTGATGACGATCGCCAAAACCGGTGAACATGGCTTCATGCTCAGCTCTTGTCCGAGACTCGGCATCCCCACCGGCGCCACGAACGGCGCCTCGCCCGAAGGAAAGACGCCGTTCCGAGACGATCTCACGTGAGACCGATGTGGTGGACCTAAGGAGATTCGAACTCCTGACCTCCTCGATGCGAACGAGGCGCGCTACCAACTGCGCCATAGGCCCATGTACCTCCGATAGGTTATCACGCACCCCGGGCGGTCAATGCACGCACGACAGCCTACTGACCCGATGCGCGCCGCTCGAGGAGGCGACGCACGTGCTCTTCGATGGCCGCATCGCCCGCGGCGATTCCACCGGCGAATTCCTCTTCGCCAAGGCGCGGACGCGGCTGCAGCGCGACCGGCTGCTGACGCTCGGCACGCACGCGCATGACCTCTTCGACGGCTCCCCGACGCAGCGCCTCACGTGCATCGACCTCGTCCAGCACCGCCGCAGCCCGCGAGCCCGCCGACGCCGTCAGGGGGCGAGGCAACTCGCGCGGCACCCAGGAGATGCGCTCGGATCCGAGCTCGACGTCCTGCACATCGCGGGCGACGCGCTCGACGGGGGCCACATTCTCGCGAACCACCGCACGACGCTGAACGCGCGACATCCGCTGCAACAGCAGTACACACGAAACCAGCAGCGCCACGGCCGGCCAGACAAGGAGGGACGTACCCGCAACGGCCAGCTGTACGCCGCCCCAGCCGCCAAGCGCAACGGCCGCAAGGGCAACCACGGTGATGACCAGGCGGGCGCGGCGCCGGGCCTGAGCGCGGC
>CAUPYO010000268.1:0-3942 GCA_963515565.1 uncultured Microbacterium sp. | reverse complement strand
TCGCGGCCAGTGATGCCTGCGTCATGTCGATCAGCCCAGTCCGAGGGCGTCGGCCTTGCTCTGCAGCTCCTTCATGGCATCCGCAGGGCTCTGGGTTCCGAGGCGCACCTTCTCGAGCACGGCGTCGCCCGCGGCCGCGACCTGAACCCAGGTCGTCGTCGCCGGCACGGACTTGGCGGTCTCGAGCTGCGTACCGAAGGCGGCGAGCGTGGCCTGCGAGGCCAGCGCCTGGTCCTTCCACGCCGCCTGCACGGCGGGCAGGTCGCCGGTCTTCTCGTACCACTGAGCCTGCGTCGCCGGCTCGGTCAGCCACTGTGCGAGCTTCCACGCGGAGTGGGCGTTCTTCGAGTTCTTGAACACCGTGAGGTTCGCGCCACCGCTGAACGAAGTGGACGACTCCTTCGTGGGCAGCACGGCGGTGGTGAACTTGCTCGAGAAGTCGGCACCGCCGAGCTTCTCCAGCGCACCGATCATGAACGGGCCGTCGATGAGCATCGGTGTCTTGCCTGCGACGAAGTCGGCCTCCTGCGCGCCCGACGAGCGGTCTGCGGCGGGGTTGGCGATGCCCTTCTGGAAGAAGCTCTGGTAGTACTCGTACCCCTCGACCATCTGCGGGGTGTCGAGCGTCCATTTCTTGCCGTCGGTCAGCGAGGCGCCATTGGACCACGGCATCCACAGGGTGCCCTGGAAAGAGTCGTTGCCGCCCGGCATCCGGATGCCGTACTCCGCCCCCGCCTTGGACTGCATGTCGGCGGCCATACGGCTGAGTTCGTCCCACGTGGCGGGAGCCTTGGTCCAGCCCGCCTGCGCGGCGAGGTCGGTGCGGTAATAGAGCACGCGGGTGTCGACGTACCAGGGCGCGCCGGTCATCCGGTCGCCCACCTTCGTCGACGAAACGGCACCGGGGAAGGAGCCCGACGTGTCGAGATCGGTCGGCACGGTCTGGAACGCGTCGGCGAAGTCAGCCATCCAGGTGGAGCCCATCATCGCGATGTCGGGCGTCGTGCCGCCCGCGATCGCGGTCTGGATCTTGCTGTACGCGGCATCCCACGGGATCGCGGTGACCTCGACCTTGACGCCGGGGTTGGCGTCTTCGAAGGTCTTGACGAAGGCGGGCAGGGCTTCGCCCTCGGCGCCCATCGCCCACATGGTGATCGTGCCCGTGGCCGGCTCGCTTCCGATCGTCGTGGCGGCGTCGGGTGCGCTGGCGGCGTCATCTGCGCGACCGCATCCCGCCAGCGCGAGAGCGCCGACCGCGACCAGAGCGATGGCTCCCAGTCGTACGTGTTTCATGGTTCCTCCTCGAACGGGACACCCGCATCAGTGTCGGAGCCCACTTTACTTATGCGCATAACCTGCGTCAAGCACCCTCCGGCCCGCCCGTGTTCGCGAGACACCATCTGTGCACCGAAACACCGGTGCACAGCGGCCGTCTCGGTGCAGGGATGGTGTTTCGCGGGGGGTGCGCTCGGCGGGGTCGCCCGGTGGAAGGGCGGGGTCAGTCGACGGATGCCGCGGGGCGCAGGTAGCCGCGCACGAACTCGTCGAAGAGGGCGGTCATGTCGACGGTGGTGTCGAGCAGCCACTGCTGCTGAAGTCCGTCCATGACGGCGCTGATCAGACGCGCGGCGCGCTCCGGGTCGATATCGGGCGCGATCTCCCCCGCGCGCTGCCCTGTGCGCAGCAATGCGGCCGTCGCCTCCGCGCGAGCGCGGTATCGCGCCGCGAAGTCGTCGTGCAACGGGTGGTCGGGGTCGGCGGCCTCCGCCACCACCGTCGTGTAGAGCGACGTGAGCCCACGGGTGGTCTGGTTGTAGGCGACGACCTTGGCCGCTTGGTCGAGCAGTCCGTGTTCGGCGGGCTCCCCCGCTGCCTCACGCACCCGTTCGTCACGCTGGCGCAGCACCTCCGCGAACAGCTCTTCCTTCGATGCGAAGTGGTGGAGCAGGCCCGCCGGCGTCAGGCCCACTCGCTTCGCGACCTCGCGCAGCGAACCGCTCATCGAGCCCGAGCGACCGAAGACCAGCACCGCCTCGTCGACGATCTGCTGGCGCCGCGCCTGCCCCTTCGGGTAGCTCCCCCGCGTGCGCGGGAGAGCTACCCGATCAGCGCTGTCATCCGATGCCACGAGAATCCTCCCCGGCATCCACGGTAGGGCTCAGGGGTGCGCACGCCCCCACGACGAGCCGAACACCTGCTGGGCGATGGCCGGCTTGAGATTCTGCTCCATCGCCGCATCGACCATGTAGCCCTTCAGCGTGTCACCGGCGAGCTCGTTGCCGATCGCCGCCATGATCATCGACTGGTCGAGCGACAGGTAACGCTTCGCAATGGTGTCGCTCCCCACCGCCACCGCGTCGTAGAACCCGCCGGGTCCGTACGCGCCGAGCTTGCGTTCGATCTTGCGGAGGTTGTCCATGACGCCCTTGCGGTCATAGGGCAGGGCGAGGAAGGACGCGTGGGGCGTCACGACGCCGTCACCGAACGTCGGATTCGGATTGGTGCCCACGCGGCATCCGGGGCGGTCGATGTCGACATCGGTCTTCTCACGATCGGAGGTGTAGCCATCGCTGCGCATCCCGGCGAGGTCGACTCCGTACTCGGAGTACCCGCCGAACGGATCGCTGGCCGGAGAGAAGCCCCAGTAGCCGTACTTCGCATCACGCAGTCCGTGGTCCTTCTGCACCTGCACCGTGATCGGGTGGTTCAGGCCCCACGAACGCGGACCCCACTGCGTCTCCGGCACGAAGAGGTCGGGCATGAGCGACTCGAACATGCTGCCGCCCCAGCTCGGCACGAACGACATGCCGTCGTAGGAATACGTACCCTCGTAGACGTCGACGCCGTCGTACTGGCGGGTCGTGCCGGTAGGCAACTGCTCCTGCCAGGCCCACTCGCAGCCGGGCGGCATCGTGCGATGGGTGCCGTAGAGACCGGTCGCGGGAATGCTGCCGTCCGAGATCGCCAGATACGTCGCGATGCGGCTCTCGCTCACTGTCGTGTCGTAGTGGTGGCAGGTGTAGTACGCCGTCTCGCCACTGCCGTTGTACATCGGGGCGGCCACCGCACAGCCGTCGCCGGGAGCCGCCTCCCAGAACCCCCCGCGGTTGGTGCCGGCGGGAAGTCCCGCCGCGCCGGCGGGATCGAAGAAGGCGGAGAAGTCCATCGACCGGTAGAGCGCGTCGGCGCGCTCGTGCAGCGACGGCTCCGCCTCGCGCACGATCCGCAATCCCGTCGCCAGCCAGCCGTTGTCGACGGTCGAGAGGAACGGATGGATCGTGTCACCCGACGTCGGGAAGACCGTGAGCTTGGCGCCCGTCGCCGGCGCGTACCAGTTGTAGTACATGCCGCTGGCAGTGTTGCGCTCCATGTGCTCGAGCGTGGTGATCGTGGCCGTCAGCCGCTGGCGCGCTTCGTCGGCGCCGATGATCCCGAGGTCGCGCGCGGTGACCGTCGACCACAGGTAGCCGCCGATGTTCGTCGGCGACGTGTAGCCGGAGGCGGAGGCCGAGTCGAGGTCGCCCTCGATGTTGTCGTCGACCAGTCCGGTGTCGGGGTGGGCCATCGCCGCCATGGAGGTCCAGGTGTCGGTGGCGTACCGCAGCAGCTCGCGGGCATCCTTTCCGCCGGGATGGCCCGGATGCCCTGGATGTCCCGCGCCCCGCGCACCACCATCGGGTGCCGACGAGGTGCCGGGCGGGGGCGCTGCGGTCGCGGGTGCGGCGGCGGTGAGGCCGCCCATCACGAGTGCGGCGATCGCGGCGGTGGCCGCGAGGGTCTTCTTCATGGCGTGCTCTCCTCGTCGAAAGCGCTCCGCGGTATCGGAGCCGCGCAAAAAACCTTTCATGTGTCCGGTATTTGCACAACCCCCCGCCCGCTCCGTCCACCGCTGCGCGCAATCCCGCATCACCTCCCTCGTCCCGCGAGACACCATCGGTGCAC
>CAUPYO010000267.1:0-3949 GCA_963515565.1 uncultured Microbacterium sp. | reverse complement strand
CCACTACCCTCCGGGGCGCACCGCCGACCTTCTGCTCAAGCAGGCCCTCGACGGCGGAGCGCCCGACAACGTGACGGTCGTCATCGTCGACGTCGGCGGCAGCCACCCCATGTTCAGCGGCACCGCGACGATCGTCGGCTCGGCATCCAACCCGCAGGGCGTCGACGTGCCTTCCGCCCGCCCCGGTCGCACGAGCTGGCTGCACTCCGCCCGCCAGGCGGCGAACGAACCGACGCACTTCGAGCCCGCGGCCGAATTCCTCGAAGAGCTCATCGAAGAAGACCGCCGCCGGGCGCGCCGCCGCCGCGTGTGGTGGGTGGTGGGTCTCGTGGTCATCCTGGCCGGCCTGGCCGCGGCCGCTCTGGGCGCGTACAGCTGGACCCAGACCCGCTACTACGTCGGAGCCGACACCGACAGTGTCGTCATCTATCGCGGCATCCAGCAGGATCTGGGGCCGATCTCGCTGTCGTCGGTCTACGAGGACACCGGCATCCAGCTCAATCAGTTGCCTTTCTATCAGCGTCTCGCCGTCACCTCGACCATCTCAGCCCGATCGCTGTCCGACGCGGAGCAGATCGTCGATACGCTGCGCACCACTGTGGAGGGTCAGCGATGAGCGCCACGACCGACACCGTCCAGGCCGACACGACGGTCATCAAGGCGCTGCGCAAACTCCGGATGCCGCAGACGCAGCGCAACCGCGAACTCGGGTTGCTGCTGTTCGCGTTCGCCATCAACGGCGCCGCCATCGCGCTGGTGCAACTCGGCGCGCTCGGCCACATCGATTGGACGTTCCTCTACTACTGCGGTGCGCTGACCGTGCTCGTGCTCGGCCTGCACATCGTGCTGCGCTTCAAGGCGTCGCAGGCCGACCCCTTCGTCGTCCCCATCGCAACGGTGCTGTCCGGCCTCGGCCTCGCGATGATCTACCGCATCGACATCGAAGACCAGAGCACCGGATGGGAAGCCCTGTCGACGCGCCAGATCGTGTGGCTCGCCATCGCGAGCGCGGCGGCCGTCGCCATCGTGATCTTCCTGAAAAACTACCGCGTGCTCTTCCGCTACACCTACGTGTTCGGTCTCGCCGGCATCGTGCTGCTCGTGCTGCCCTTCATTCCGGGATTGGGCACCGATGCCAACGCCGACGTCTGGATCTCGATCGGCGGCATCTTCTCCTTCCAGCCCGGCGAGCTCGCCAAGATCGCCCTCGCCATCTTCTTCGCCGGCTATCTGGTGCGCACCCGCGAGGCGCTGAGTTCGGTCGGCACACGCTTCCTCGGCATGACGTGGCCGCGCGCCCGTGAGCTGGGTCCGCTGCTGCTGATCTGGGCCGCATCGATGGCGATCATCGTGTTCCAGCGCGACCTCGGCACCGGATTGCTGATGTTCGGCATGTTCATCGCGATGATCTACGTCGCGACCGGCAAGACGAGCTGGGCGGTGCTCGGGGTCGTGCTCGCGGTCGGCGGCGCCCTCATCGCCTCGCAGGTGCTGAGCTACGTCGGCGGTCGGTTCCAGAACTGGCTCGACGCCTTCAATCCCTCCGTCATCGACCGCGACGGCGGAAGCTTCCAGCTCGTCAGCGGCATCTTCGGTCTGTCCGAGGGTGGGCTTCTGGGGACGGGTCTCGGCCGCGGCCGTCCCGGGCTGACCCCGCTGTCGCAGAGCGACTACATCTTCCCCAGCCTCGGCGAGGAACTCGGCCTCATCGGGGTGTTCGCGATTCTCTGCCTCTACATGGTGTTCGTCAGCCGCGGCATCCGCATCGGCCTCGCCGGTCAGGACGACTTCGGCAAGCTGCTGGCCACCGGCCTGTCGTTCACCATCGCCCTGCAGGTGTTCATCATGGTCGGCGGCGTGACGCGCCTCATCCCGCTCACGGGCCTGACGACGCCGTTCCTCGCGGCCGGTGGCTCGTCGTTGGTGGCGAACTGGATCGTCGTCGCGCTGCTGCTGCGAATATCGGATGCCGTGCGCTCGCGCCCCCGGGTGGTGATCGGATGACCCGGGAACTGCGACGGCTGTCGTTCATCATGCTGGCGATGTTCATCGCGCTGTTCGGCGCGACGAGCTGGATCCAGGTCGTGCAGGCGGGAGACCTCGGTGAGAATCCCCGCAACAAGCGCGCTCTCTACGATTCGTTCGAGGTGCAGCGGGGCTCGCTGATCGCGGGCGACACCGTGATCGCCGACTCCGTACCCAGCGACGACGTCTACGCCTGGCAGCGTCAGTACGCCGACCCGCAGATGTGGGCACCCGTCACGGGCTACATGAACCCGCTGCTCAACTCGCTCACCGGCCTCGAGCAGTCCATGAACAAAGAGCTGTCCGGCACGGCGAGCTCGCAGTTCCTCTCGCGCGTCGAGCGCGTGATCACCGGGCAGCCGGCACGCGGGTCGAACGTGCTGCTGACGCTCGACCCCAAGATCCAGAAGGCCGCGTACGACGCCTTGGGCGACTACCAGGGCGCGGTCGTCGCGCTCGAGCCCAAGACCGGCCGCGTGCTCGCGATGGTCACGAGCCCCAGCTACGACACCAACGCGATGGCCGTGCACAACGCGCAACAGGTCAACACGACGTACGACGAGCTGCTGAACGCGGCGGTCGACCCGCTGCAGAACCGCACGGTCGACACACTCAACCCCCCGGGTTCGACGTTCAAACTCGTCGTCGTATCGGCGGCTTTGGCCTCGGGTAAGTTCACGCCCGATTCGACCTTCCCCAACCCGGCGACGTACACACTGCCCGGCACGTCCACGTCGATCCGCAACTTCGATGGCAACACCTGCGGACCGGGCGACCAGGTGAGCATCGCGACCGCCCTGCGCCTCAGCTGCAACATCCCGATGGCACAGCTGGCGGTCGCGCTCGGTCAAGACGCGTTGCGCGCCGAGGCGGAGAAGTACGGCTTCAACAATTCGAGCATCGACATCCCACTGAACGTCGCGACGTCGGCCTACCCGACGTCCGGGCTGAGCGATGACAAGGTCGCGCTCACCGGCTACGGCCAGGGCAGCGTCACGGCCACGCCGCTGCAGATGGCGATGGTGGCGGCGGGCATCGCGAACGGCGGAATGGTGATGAAGCCGCGCATGGTCGATCGTGTCGTCGCCCCCGACCTCACGGTGCAGGAGACGTTCTCCAACGCCGAACTCGGGCGGGCGCTGAGCACGACGGATGCCGCGACGATGACGTCGCTGATGATCTCCAACGTCCGTGACGGCGCGGCGAGCGGTGCAACAATAGACGGGGTCGATGTGGCCGGGAAGACCGGAACGGCGGAGCACGGGCCTTCAGACCCGTACACCCTCTGGTTCACGGGTTTCGCCCCGGCGCAAGACCCGAAGGTGGTCGTCGCCGTCATGGTCGAAAACGGTGGAGGTCTCGGGCAGTCCGGCACGAGCAACGGAATCGCGGCTCCAATCGCGAAGAAAGTCATTGAGGCGGTGCTGAGCAGATGAGACCGACACAGGGTGTGAGCTTCGGTGGGCGCTACGAGCTGGATTCGCGGATCGCGATCGGCGGTATGGGCGAGGTCTGGGAGGCCACCGATCATGTGATCGGACGCACCGTCGCGATCAAGATCCTCAAAGACGAGTACATGGGCGACCCCGGCTTTCTCGAGCGCTTCCGCGCCGAGGCTCGCCACGCGGCGCTCGTCAACCACGAAGGCATCGCCAGCGTGTTCGACTACGGCGAGGAGAACGGCTCCGCCGTCCTGGTCATGGAACTCGTTCCCGGAGAGGCGCTGTCGACGATCCTCGAGCGCGAGGGCTCGCTGTCGACCGACAAGACGCTCGACATCGTGGCGCAGACGGCGGCGGCGCTTCAGGCCGCCCACGCCGCCGGCCTCGTGCACCGCGACATCAAGCCCGGAAACCTGCTGATCACGCCCGACGGCCGCGTCAAGATCACCGACTTCGGCATCGCCCGCATCGCCGACCAGGTG
>CAUPYO010000266.1:0-3953 GCA_963515565.1 uncultured Microbacterium sp. | reverse complement strand
CGGCTACGCCCCGCAGCGCGATGGAGCTCCGGATGCCGGGGAAATCGTATGGACGTGGGTGCCCTACGAAGAGAACGACGGCCGCGGTAAGGACCGTCCGGTGCTCGTGATCGGTCGGCAGGGCGCAGATCGCGTCTACGCCGTACGCCTCACCAGCAAAGCCCACGACGCAGACCGCGACTACCTGCCGATCGGCACCGGCGCCTGGGACTCTCAGGGGCGGCCATCTTGGGTCGACATTGAGCGGGTGTACAGCGTCCATGAACGTGGTCTGCGCCGAGAGGCGGCTGCTCTCGATCGGGCGCGGTTCACCACCGTCGCTACCGCGCTGCGCCACCGCTACGGCTGGGCGAGCGACGTCTGAGGTCGCCGCGTCAGTCGGTCGCGCCAGGCTGGAGCATCGGGGCGAAGATGATGATCGCGGCGCCGAGCAGCGCCACTCCGGAGCCGAGGTAGTCCCAGAACGTCGGCTTGAAACCATCGATCACGATTCCCCATGCAAGCGAACCGGCAACGAACACGCCGCCGTAGGCGGCGAGTACGCGACCGAAGTGCGCATCGGGCTGGAATGCCGCGACGAACCCGTAGGCGCCCAGCGCCAGCACGCCCAGGAGCGCGAAGAGCCAGCCCTTGTTCTCGCGCACGGACTGCCAGATGAGCCATGCGCCGCCGATCTCGGCGACGGCCGCGAGCAGGAACAACACGACGATCCGGGCAGTGGTCATCCGATCAGTCTGCCAGCGGCGCGTGTCCGGATGGCTGCGTCTCGACCGCGACACCCTTGCGCCAGGGGGCGCAGGCGAAGAAGGGCCGTGGCCACGCGCCGAGGGCGAGCACGGCGAGCACGGTCTGGATCACCCCGGTGGTGAAGTAGATGCCGTGCAGCCCAGACCACTCCAGCAGCAGGGCGAGCTCGACGAAGATCCAGATCATCATCACCAGTCCCGAAGCCGCGTGCAGCCCCCATGTGACCCTCAGATGCCGACGCTGGGCGATCAGGGCGAGCGCCTGTGCGCCGCCGACCACCAACCCGAGGATGAGCCCCGGCCACGCCCACGTCGAGAAGGGCGTCCGGGAGAGCCAATCGGGCGGCATCCCGACGCTCTCGCCGCCCACGAACACGAGCAGCACCATCCCGACACCTGCCGACAGCACATGGAAGCCGGCAACGAGCTGAAGCAGAACACGGATGGACCGGTGTACCCCCATGGAGGTGAGGCTACGAGTCTGCGACCGTCGTGTTCTCCGACGCGCGCCGTGAATAGCCGTGTGCGGGAGCGGGCGGCGGTCGCAGTACGGAGGGCAGCGAGGTCTAGCATGTTCGTCGTGCATGCGGTCCGGCGGGCGTTGCTTCTTCGCGGAGCGCTCGGCCTCGCCGCGACTGCGATCGTCGTCACCGTCATCCTGGCCGTCGATCCCGAACCCGCCTCGGTGGTGCTGGGCATCGCGCTCGCCTCCTCTCTCAGCCGCAGTCAGTGGGAGCGGGATCGTCGGGGCCGGCTCGAAGCCCTCCTGCTGCTGCCACCGCTCGGCCTCGCGACCATGGGCCTCGGCTCGCTGCTGAACGAGATCTTCTGGCTCGGCGCCGTCGTCTACGTCGTGGCTCTCGTGGGCGCTACCCTGCTTCGTCGGTTCGGCGAGACCGGTCGTCGCGTGGGAACAGTGGCCAGCACACCTCTCCTGGCCGTGTTGTTCCTTCCCGCGGGCGCGGGCGCCGATCGCGGGCCGGCCGCTGCGGTCATCGAGCCGCTCGCCATCTCGGTGCTGGCGTGGACCGCCGTCACCACTGCCCACTTCGCGGCGAGCAGGCTCGGCCTCGTCGCCCGCGGTGCTCCCGCGACGGCGGCGCGGGCAGACGGGAGCCCGACCGCGGTGGCTCCGGCGCCGAGCGGGAGCCTGCGGCCGACGGCGACGACGAGAATGGCCATCCAGGTCGGAGCGGCTGCGACGGTGGCTTTCATCATGGGGGCATTCGGATTCGGCTCACACTGGGCGTGGGTGGTCTTGAGCGCCGTGATCGTCGCCTACTTGCCGCGTGGGCGCGCCGACGGCGTGAGCAAAGGCCTCCACCGCTTCGTGGGCGCCGCCGCCGGCTCCGTCGTCGCGCTCGTCCCGCTGAACATCACTCCCGATCGCGCCGCCATCGCCACGACGGCGGCGCTCGTTGCGATCGGCGTGGGCATTCTGCTGCGCGAAGTCAGCTACGCCATCTGGGCGTTCTGCGTCACGATCGCATTGACGCTCCTCGAGCGCCTCGGAGGTCAGGCGTCGCCCCTGATCGGCATGCGCCTCGTCGAGATCGCCATCGGCGTCGCGATCGGGATCGTGGCGGTGTGCGTCGTGTTTCCGCTACGGACCTCGGATGTGGTTCGGGCACGCCTGGCGATCGTCCTTGCCGCAGCATCCGACCGGCTGTCCGCCGAGACGGAGACCGCGCGCGTCGCCGCCGAGCTGCGCATCGCCTCAGCCACCCGCGAACTCGACCGGGTGTGCGCACCGCTGCGTGAGGCGGGGCGCATAACGGTGCTGTTCCGGCGCCCTGGGCCCGACGCGGTGGCGTGGGCTCGTCACGCGCAGCTGATCGCGGATGCCGCTGTCCGCGGTCCCGCACCAGGCTCCGCGTCGCTGCGGCGAGCGGTCGGTGCGGCACGTCGCGCACTCAAGACGCCGTCGGCGTTGGGGGAGGCACTCCAACGCGCTGCGGATTCGATCTGAGGCCCAGACTGCGTCGCGACCGCCCCGTCCGTCGCGACCGCCCCCAACGTCGACGGGCACCTCACTGCCGTAGTGCTGCGGCGGCGGTGTAGGCCGCCTTCTCGTTGTCCTGCCAGATCGGTCCGAGCACGTGCGAATAGTCCTCGTACCGCGCGTCTTCGTTCGCGTACTGAGTGCCGTCGGCGGAGTCGCCCCTGAAGATGGGACCGCCGGAGACTCCTCCGTTCATGTCGCATGGCAAGTCGATCTGCTGCGGCCCGTACTCCTGGAAGACGCCGCTGCACTCCTGCAGCGACTCTCCATCGAAGCGGCCCTCCGCCGGATAGCCGTAAACGCTGCCCTCCTGCACCAGCGCCTGGTTGAAGGCAACCGGAGAGGCACCGACAACGCTCTGGATGTCCTGCCCGTCATCATTGCGAGCAACAACCAGGAATCCCGTGTCGTCCGCTTGATCGGCGTTGTTCTCGGTGAAGCCGCCCGCGATCTCCCCACCGATGACGGGCCACTCACCGTAGGGGGCGTTTCCGTCCTCGTAAGCGGGAACGAAGACGGAGTCCTCGGAGAAGTTGCCGCCGCCGGTCATGCAGTGCGCCGCCGTCGCCACCGTCGATCTGTTCGCTGACACCACCACGTTCGCGCTGCAGGCGTAACCCGAACCGTTCAGGGTGTAGAACACGCGTCCGATGTGGGAGACCGTGGGCACCTGGCGCGCGACGGAGACGGCGTCGTCCTGGGCGAAAGCCTCCGCGGCATCCCGGCTGCCGCCCGATTCGGTCTGCTCCGACCGCGCGACGGCGTCCTCCATGCGTTCTGGAGTCCAGAAGCGCGTGAGCCGCGCAGCGTCGACATCGGTCAGAGCGGGCAGTGTCACGGGCGCGGTGACACCGGTAGCGGGGGAGACAGCGGGAGGCGCAGCCTTCGTCACAGCTGATCCGATCCCTGGTGCAGCAAAGGAAGCGGAGAGCGCAACAACGGCGATCGCGGCGAGCGGGGAGGAGATGGACATGTCGACCTTTCAGTTCCGGAACGAACTCGAGGATGATTCGACTAGACGATCGTCTGTCGAACGCACAGACGCTATCGCGGCCCGCGCACCCAGTGGTGAGGAATTCGGCATGAAACGACGCTGAGGGCGCTGGAAACGCCACGGAAAAACAAAGACCCCCGCACTTGCGGGGGTCTGAGGGTGGGCGATACCGGACTCGAACCGATGACCTCTTCCGTGTGAAGGAAGCGCG
>CAUPYO010000265.1:0-3955 GCA_963515565.1 uncultured Microbacterium sp. | reverse complement strand
CACTGCGCCGCCCCGGCGTCGTCGCCAAGCAGGAGACGATCCTGTCGGGCCCGGGGGAGTCGATCGCGATCGTGCACGACACCATCGACCCGGCCCGCGCCTACGCACCGGGCATCCGGGTCGCCCTCGCCGCCGCCCGCGACGCGCGTGGAGTGAAGGTGGGGCTGGACGCGCTCATCGATCTCGGTCTCGGGCCCCGCCGTGGCGGAGCCGAAACAGAGACTGCCGTCGACGAGGGGGCCGTGCCGGGGCAGGTCGCCCGCGTCACGGGCGTATGAAAGCGCGGCTCGGCGTCGCCGTCATGGCGGTGCTGCTGGTGCTGTACATCCTCCTCGTGGCTCAGCGGGCATGGTTGCTGCTGACCTCTGCGCAGCCGATCGGCATCGCGATGGGGGTTGCGCTCGTCGTTCTCCCGCTTATCGCCGCGTGGGCGCTGTGGCGCGAAATCTCGTTCGGTCGCAGCGCCGAGCGGCTGGCCACGCGCCTCGAAGTCGAGCACGCGCTGCCCGCGGAAGAGCTTGACGTCCGCGTCAGCGGGCGCGTCGACCGTGCTCAGGCCGACGCCGTCTTTCCTTCCTATCGCGCTGATGTGGAGCAGCATCCCGATGATTGGCGGGCATGGTTCCGGCTGGGCCTCGCGTACGACGGCGCGGGGGATCGTCGCCGCGCCCGCGAGGCGATCCGTCGCGCGATCGTCCTCGAGAAGTCGCCGAACGCGAGTTCCGTCGACTGATCAGGCCGCAACGGCAGCGGCGACGGCGTCTTCGACGCGGGGGTGGCTGAAGGTGAAGCCGGATGCCGTGAGCACCTCGGGCACGACGTGCATGTCGCTCGTGAGCAACCCCTCGGCGGCGTCGCGACCGAGAACGAGCTTCAGGGCCCAGGCCGGTACCCGCAGCAGGTACGGGCGGTTCATTCGACGCGCCAGCGCGAAGCCGAGATCGTTCGCCGTTGCCCGCTCGGGCCCGCTCAGATTGACCGGACCGGCTATCCGGGCGTCGATCACGTGGCGGATCGCGCGAACCTCGTCCTCGAGCGAGATCCACGGCCATACCTGGGTGCCGCGGCCGATCGGGCCCGCCAGCCCGAGCTTGGTGAGCAGCAGGAGCGGCTTCAGAACGCCCTGTGCGTGAACGACGGGCGCCGTGCGCAGCAGGGCCACCCGCGCGCTTTCGCCGGCCCCGCGAACCGCTGCGGCCTCCCACTCGCCACAGAGGTCGGCGAGGAACGAATCGCCGCGAACCGACGTCTCCGTCAGCGTGACTCCCGGAGCCGACGGGTAGTAGCCGACGGCCGACGAAGAGACGAAATGCGGCGCGGCGTCGCCGAGTGATCGGACGGCCGCCGCCAGGGCCTGCGTGGGAGCCACCCGAGACCAGAGAAGTTGGTGCTTGTAGCGTGACGTCCACGGGAATCGTCCGAGGGTCGCCCCGTTCAGCCCGACGACGGCGCGCGCCCCGTCGAGCACCGCGGGCGGCAGAGGGGTATGGCCCGGGTTCCAGGAGACCTCGTCGGAGGCGCTGCTCTCGCGACGCACCAGGCGCGTGACGGCGATGCCGTCGGCGCGGAGCGACGCCGTCAGCGCGCGTCCGATCAGTCCTGATGCCCCCGCGATGACGACGCGGCCGTCGTCCGTCGCGTCAGGCAAGCGTCGCCTCGAGGGTGATCTCGATGCTGGACAGCGCTGCCGATACCGGGCATCCGGTCTTGGCTTCGCCCGCGATGCGGGTGAAGTCCTCCGCGGACAGACCCGGGACGACGGCATTCACGTTCAGATGCGACCCGGTGATGCCGGTGCCGGGGATGAACGTGACGGATGCGGTGGTCTCGATGCTCTCCGGGGGAGTGCCGTTCTCGGCCAGCGCGTGGGAGAGCGCCATGCTGAAGCACGACGAGTGGGCGGCAGCGATGAGCTCCTCGGGCGTCGTCACCGACGTCGAGCCCTCACTGCGGGCCTTCCAATTGACGGCGAAAGGCCCCTGGTTCGAGCTCTCCAGGGCGACCTCGCCCGACCCGTCGGCGAGGGATCCCGTCCATCTCGTCGATGCTTCGCTGGTCACGCTCATGGCTGTTCCTCCGTTGTCGGTCCGGTGCTCGTGATCGAGCCTAGACGGGGCCACGTCCGGGCGGAACGGGCTGGCCGCGGGAATGGACGCGCGGGGCCGGGAAACGTCAGACCGAGGCGGATGCCGCGGTCACGCGGGTCAGCTCGAGCTCGATGGCATGGCGGTTCGGGGTGCCCCCGAAGCGGGTCTGGATGATGCCGTCGCGGTCGAGGATGAGCGTCGTCGGCGTCTGCAGCACGTGGAAGTGCTTGGCGATGTCGGGGCGGTGGGTGAGGTCCACGTCCAAATGCAGCACACCGTCGTGGGCGTCGGCGATGGAGCCGAGAACGCGGTGCACACCGGGGCACCGGGCGCACATCTCGGTGCTGAACTGCAACAGTGTCGCGCGTTCGCCGAGCTGCTGTGCTCCGAGCCGCTGCGGCTCGACGATCTCGTCGGGGTTCTGTCGGCGAGGACGGTTCTGCTTCCAGCGCAGGAGCAGCCCCACCGCGACGGTGACCACGAGCAACGCGGCCAGCACGAGGATGGCGGAGACGACGGTCACAATGAGCCACGATACCGCTACCACGACCCCCGCGAATCTTCGGGACGCCGTGTGACGAGCCGCGCGCCAGAGAGCCGGTGTCGGCGGGCGCCGGTAGTCTGGCTGGCGTGACCGCGGCAGCCATCCCCACCCCGTACGAAGACCTCTTGCGCGAGGTGCTCGCCGACGGCGTGCACAAGGACGATCGCACCGGTACCGGGACCACGAGCGTGTTCGGCCGTCAGATCCGCTTCGACCTCGCGCAGGGCTTCCCCCTCATCACCACCAAGCGTGTGCACATGAAGTCGATCGTCTTCGAGCTGCTGTGGTTCCTGCGCGGCGAGTCGAATGTCTCGTGGCTGCAGGAGCACGGCGTGACGATCTGGGACGAATGGGCCCGCGCCGACGGCGAGCTCGGTCCCGTCTACGGCGTGCAATGGCGCTCGTGGCCCACACCGTCCGGCGAACCGATCGATCAGATCTCTCAGGTCATCGACCAGATCCGCGCCAATCCCGACTCGCGACGACTCATCGTCTCGGCGTGGAATCCCGCCGATATCCCCCAGATGGCGCTCGCACCGTGCCACGCCCTCTTCCAGTTCTACGTCGCCGACGGCAAGCTGTCGTGCCAGCTCTATCAGCGCAGCGCCGACATGTTCCTCGGCGTGCCCTTCAACATCGCCTCCTACGCCCTGCTGACGATGATGATCGCGCAGCAGACGGGACTCGAGCCGGGCGATTTCGTCTGGACCGGCGGCGACTGCCATGTGTACGACAACCACGTGGAGCAGGTTCGCGAGCAGCTTTCCCGCGACCCGTACCCGTACCCGCGACTGACGTTCGCGCGCACGCCCGACTCGATCTTCGACTACACGTACGACGACATCGTGGTCGAGCAGTACCAGCACCACCCGGCGATTCGCGCGGCTGTCGCGGTATGACCCGACTGGGCCTCATCTGGGCCGAAGCACACGGCGGTGTCATCGGCAAAGACGGCGGGATGCCGTGGCATGTGCCGGAGGATCTCGCGCACTTCCGCGCCGCCACGATGGGCGCGCCGGTGATCATGGGACGCCGTACGTGGGAGTCGTTCCCGCCGCGATTTCGCCCCCTGCCGGGACGGCGCAACATCGTCGTCACACGCAACGACGACTGGACTGACGACGGCGCCGAGCGCGCGGCCTCGCTCGATGGTGCGCTCGCGCTCGTCGCGGACGAGCCCTCGGCGTGGGTCATCGGCGGGTCGGGCCTGTTCGCCGAAGCGATCGGTCGCGCCGACGTCCTCGAGCTCACCCAGCTCGATCTCGAGGTCGACGGCGACACCTTCGCTCCCTCCCACGACGGATGGAGCGTCGCGGGCATCGAG
>CAUPYO010000264.1:0-3957 GCA_963515565.1 uncultured Microbacterium sp. | reverse complement strand
ATACACCGATGGGCTTGTCGCGCCGTCCACCGCATCGGTGACCGGCGTCGCGGCCCAGGCGGTCGTGCCGACACCGACTCCGTCTGCGTCCACAACGCCCGTCGTCGGCGCCGCCGCCGTCGACGCGAGTGCTCCCGCAGTGGGATCGCTCGCGAGGACCGGACAGGACGGGTCGCTGCTGGCCGGCGCCGCAGCGGCAGCCGCCTTGCTGATCGCTGCCGGGTCGGTGCTCGCCATCCGTCGCCGTCGCCCGCACCACGCCGGCTGACGGCGCGAACACTCACGTAACGACCGCGCTCGCGCGAGAACAACACAACGAAAGGCAATGTAGCCATGACAGACCAAAAGGTCCGTGGTTCGAGGCGCACGTCTCGGTTCCATCGCATCGGGAGAACGGCTGTCGTTCTCGCCGCCGCCGTCGGTCTCGCACTGCCGCTGGCAGCTGCTCCGGCGGTGTCGGCGATCGCGGACGACAACTCCGTGTGGGACGGGCAGACCTATCCCGGCAACCCGGCCGGCGACGGCCCGTACACCGCGACGTGGGACTCCGTCGACACCCATCCCGCTGCTCCCGAGTGGTTCAAGGATGCCAAGTTCGGCATCTACTGGCACTGGGGCGCTTTCGCAGTGCCCGGTGTCTACAACGAGTGGTACCCGCGCCGCATGTACGGCGGCGATGCCTCGCAGTACCACCAGGACACCTACGGGGACCAGTACGACACCAGTGCGAATGGCTTCGGCTACGACAAGTTTCTCACCGGTGGCACCGACAAGGCCGGCAACTTCGTGCAGTTCGCGCCGAAGCTGACATCGGAGGGCGGCAACTTCGATCCCAAGGCGTGGATCGACATGGTCGCCGACTCGGGTGCTCAATTTGCGGGACCGGTCGCCGAGCACCACGACGGCTATTCGATGTGGGACAGCAAGGTCAACGAGTGGAACTCGGTCAACATGGGACCGAAGCTCGACCTGTTGAAGATCTGGTCAGACCAGATCCGCAGCCACAACATGAAGCTCGTCGTTTCGATGCACCACGCCTACAACATCAACGGGTTCTTCGGTGGGGCGCCGATCCAGCCGACCGATTCGCTGAAGAAGCTGTATGGTCAGCTGCCCCACGACCAGGAGAACCAGCTCTGGTACGACAAGCTTCGTGAGGTGATGGACGAGGCGCAGCCGGACATGATCTGGCAGGACTTCGGCCTCGACATGAAGAACATCCCGCAGGCGGATGTGTGCACGAACAGCGTCTGCTCGGTCGATGAGCAGCAGCGCCTCAACTTCCTCTCCTATTACTTCAACCAGGGCGAGAAGTTGAAAAAGGACGTCGTTGCGACGTACAAGCACTTCGACTCCGGTATGAACGACAAGGGTGAGGTCGCCGACTACGAGACGGGTGGCCCGGGCGATCTCCAGTACCCGTACTGGTTGACCGACGACTCCATCACCACCGGCAGCTGGGCGTGGCTGCGCAACGGAGGCTACTACCCCTCAACCGCGACACTGCACGCGATGCTCGACCGCGCCAGTAAGAACGGCAACACGCTGCTGAACATCGCGCCTGCGCCTGACGGCACCGTGCCGCAGCAGATCAAGGACATCCTCGGCGACATCGGCCGGTACCTGAAGCGCAACGGCGAAGCGTTCTATGCCACGCGTGCGTGGGACGTCTACGGCGAAGGCCCCACCAAGATGGGCGGCGGGTCTTTCATCGCGGCTCAGGCGGGCACTCCGCAGGACATCCGTTACACGGTCTCCAAGGACGACACCAAGCTCTACGCGACCTTCTTGGGATGGCCTGGCGACAACAGCACCCCCGCGCTGACCTCGCTGGCCGGTCCGAAGGTTGACCTGTCCGGACTGAGCGGTGTCAAGCTGTTCGGTGCAAACGCCGGCGACAAGATCGACCTCAACTGGTCGCAGAACCAGGACGCGATGCGCGTGCAGCTGCCCAGCAGCGCTCCGGTGGCAGAGCAGGCGTATGTCGTCGAGCTGGACTTCCCGGGCGGTGTCCCGGTGGTCAAGGGTGACGCGCGCGCTGCCTTCTACTCTGGCGCGGACGGGAACGGCTCGGGCATCTCGGTCCCCGTCGGGGATGAGGAAGGTCGCATCCTCACCGATCGCGGCCTGAACGGCGCCGACATCAAGTCGCTGCGCGTGGGTAAGGACGTGCGCGTTCTCGCTTACGCTTCGACGGACCTCACGGGTACTCCGACCGTCTACACCAGCACCACGGGCGCGCCGGTCCGACCGTCATCGACGATCGGTTCGCTCAAGGTCGAGTCGTCCGCAACGCCGATCTACAACGTATCGGCCAACGCCAACGGACTCACCTGGGACACCGGGGGAGCAACGGGATCGGGGGCCGGAGCGGTGCAGCAGACCGGCAACGGCAGCGATGCGCAGAAGTGGCGCTTCGACCCGACGTCCGACGGCTATGTGCGCATGGTGAACCCCGCGACGAACCTCGCCGTCACCAGTCCGTCGGAGAACGAGGGCGACCAGGTTACGCTGACCACGGTCGACGAGAACGACGCCGCCCAGGAGTGGAAGCAGATCGTCAACGGCTCGAACGTCGTCTTCGAGAACCGAGCCCACAGCTCGATGGTGCTCGACAGCGGCGGCGGCGGCGTCGGTGCCGGATCTCCGTTGAAGCAGTGGACGAACAACGGCAGCGGCAACCTGAACTTCACGCTCTCGAACGCCGTGACGGCCAGCACGCTGGAGGGAACTTTCACCGTGACGGCGCAGAACAACGCGCTGCGGTGGGACACCGACGGGTCGACGAGGGCGGGCACCGGCATCGTCCAGAAGACCCCGGCGGTATCCACCACCCAGTCCTGGGACCTCGTGGCGACCTCCGATGGGTACTACCGCATCGTCAGCAAGGCCACCGGCCGAGCAGTCGAGAGCCCGTCGACAGAGCAGGGTGCACAGCTCGTGCTCAACGATGTTGCTGACACGGCGGCGCAGGAGTGGAAGCCGGTTCGCCGCGACACTGCCTGGGTCTTCCAGAGCCGCGTCGACAACAACATCGTCATCGACGGCGGTGGCGGGGTGGCCTCGGGATCTCCGCTGAAGCAGTGGACCGACAACGACAGCACGAATTTCCGGTTCAATCTGGATGCTGTGACGCCGCAGGCGGATGTTGCGATCGACGCCCCCGGACAATGGGCGTCGGACACCGCCGCCACGGTGAAGGTCACGGTGGTCGGTAACGCCGCGACGGGTCCGCAGGGTTCGGTTCGCCTGTCCGCGGGCGCCACGGATCTCGGTACTGCCGCTGTGGATGAGAACGGGACGGCCACGTTCACGGTGGCCGCAGGCACGTTGACGCAGGGCGCTTACCAGCTGAAGGCGGAGTTCGTCCCGTCGTCGGACGTCTACGGAGCAGCGGTTGCCGCCGTCGCGGTGACGGTCACCGCAGCCGGCCCGACGCCCACGCCGACGCCGACCGCCACGCCGACGCCGACCGCCACGCCGACGCCGACGGTGTCGCCATCGCCGAGCGGCTCGCCGTCGCCGTCTTCGACAGCGGGTGCGCCGACGGAGGCGATGCTCACCGACGCGACGCGCGGCAAGATCAGCGTGCCGCCTTCTGCGGAAGCGGGGTCCACGATCCCGGTCGTCGTCGGCGCTGATCGAGCGGGACAGACCGTGAGCGGTTGGATGTTCTCGCAGCCGGTATCGCTGGGTTCGGCGGCGGTCACGTCGACCGGGCAGATCACGGTGACCATTCCTGCTGCAGCGACGGCGGGCACGCACCGCCTCGCCGTGACGGATTCGTCGGGCGCGATGATCGGGTGGCAGTACATCGAGATTCGCCGTTCGGCGGATGCGCTCGCTGTCACGGGCGGTTCCGTGCCGTGGCTCGCCGGGGCATTCGGCGCCGTCTTGCTCGCCGTGGGCGCCGGTCTGCTCCGCCGCAGACGTCTGGTGCAGAACTAGCCGCACAGA
>CAUPYO010000263.1:0-3988 GCA_963515565.1 uncultured Microbacterium sp. | reverse complement strand
GCCGAGGCCGGCAGCGGCACCGCTGCGGCGAGAACGAGCGCACTGCCGAAACCGAACGCCAGGATGGCGGTCCGCCGGCGCACGCGCCCGGCCCTCCGCACCGCGCGGCCGACCCTCCGCGTCGTCGTCGGGGCGGTCACGACAGCTTCTCCGTGAGTGTGACGGTGCGACCGCCCGTCGTCTCCGCGGTGATGGCGATGGCAGGCGCGACCGTCGCGGCGAATGCGGACGGCGGCGCGGCCGGTGCCAGCCACACGCGCACGGTGAGAGCCAGCCCGCCCGCGGCGGGAATGGGCAGAGGCAGCCCCGCCCCGCCGTCCAGCGCGGAGATGTCGCGAGCCGTCAGGGGTGCGCCGGAGGGCAGCAGGCTCGCATTCGCCGCACGGACGTCGAACAGCAGCCACGACGCGTCGGAGGCCGGGTCGACCAGTCGAGCATGCATGACCAGGTGCGGCGTCGGCGTGAGCAGGTGGACGGTGACGGTGAAGGATGCCGTCGCCACCGCGGGCGGACCCGTTGGCGCGCTCGCGAGATAGGCGACCGTCTGTGCACCGTCGGCGTCCACCGTGATCTCGTGCGGGTGGGCCGCATCGGGATAGCGGTCGTCCTCCGACGGTCCCTGGGCGAGGCGAACACCGCCCGACTGGGTCGTCGCGGCATCCACCCCGCTGGTGAACGCGGCACTCGTCGCCACGACGGGTGGCACCGACAGCGCCAGCACGAGCGCGGTGGCCAGGACGACGAGAGGGCCGCGCCGAGGGCGCGGGCGCTCGGCCCCGTGGCGGAAGGCGGTCATGGTCATCCTCCGGTGGTGTCAGCGGTTTTCCGCGTGCAGGCGAACCCGCACGCCCGTGCGGCGATCGAGAAGGGACGGCTCACCGTGACGGCGCCACCGGGCTGCAGGTCGAACGGCGCGTCGTCCGCACGCAGCGGCACCACGGTCCGGTGCCCGCCACCCGGACGCCCGTCCTCTGCGGTCGGGCGCCACCGGCTGTCGTTCGACGCGGCGACCGACAGCCGGTGGGCATCCGTTCCGGGTGCCGAGAACACGACGAGACCCTCGTCCCTCCCCTGCGGTGCCCCGAGCGTGGCGGTGATCCCGCCGGCGCCCAGCACGACGATCGCCAGCGCGACCGGCATCGCTGCGGACGAGGGTCGTAGTGCCTGCATGCGGTCAGTCCTTGATCTTCGATGTGCCGTCGATGACCGCCTGGATCGCGACGGCTCCGCCGTTCGCGGCGTCGGTCGCGGCCTGCGTCGCCCCCTCCTTCAGCGTGAGCTTCAGGTAGAGGACCGTTCCTGCTTTCGGGTCCAGCGTCGACAGATCGACGGCCGTGCTACTCGATCCGGTCTCGGCGGGAATCGTCAACCCCGTCTTGGCCCAGGTCGTCGGAACCGTAGAGGCGTCGGCCGTCTCGGCCACATCGACCGAGAGGAGCTTCATGTAGGCCGCGTTGCGCGCCACCTGATCCGGCGTCGAGGCCGTCGGCGTCGTGTTCTTGAGGGAGAGCTTCAGGGTGGACTTCCAGTTCTTCGACTCGTTGAGCACGGGGATCTTCACGACCACCGAACCTCCCGGGAGGAGGTTGCTCGCGCCGGGGATGTCGGCGATCGCGGCGGAGTCCGGGAACGCTTCGACCCACGTCTTCACGTTGCTCACGGTGTTCTCCATTCCCGTCGACACCTGGATGTTGTACTTGTTGTCGGTACTGCCGAATCCGCCGCCGCCGTTCAGATCGAGCAGGGCGGAGTCGGTGAAGTAGGCGCTCGTGGCGAGCGCGCCCACGCCGAGCAGCGCGCCCAGGGCGAGGAAGGCTCTCTTGCGGCCGCGGCGCTCCTCGTCGTGGGCGGTGGCTGTCGTGTCTGTCGTCGATGTCATGGCCATCAGTTCCTTTGTCTGTGTGATGCGTGGTCGTGCTGACGATGCGAGCCGTGCCGGATCACTCCACCGCACGCGATCGCCGGAGAGTGCTTCCGACCACCGAATGAGCGCCACTCAGGAGCAGGCCCCACGCAAATGAGTGATCGGTGCGGCGTCACCGAGTGGTCGTATCGGCGGCGGTGACCCCGCGGACAGCTCTGTGCGGCCGCTACGGTGCACGCCTGCGCACAGCCGGCGGTGCGGATCGCCGCCGCCACTCAAATCCCCGTGGTCGACACTCAGCGCCGCACTCGGATGCCTCCCCCGCGCGCGGGAAGGACCTGCGCTCGTGCTGCGGTGGTCTCCGGTGTGCACGCAAGGGTTGGCCTTCGATGCACGAAAGGGGAGACGACCATGACCGTGAAGCAGACGACGAACCCAGGGGGCCGATCGTTCGAGCGCGAGCGCGACGAATCCCTCCGCGTCGCGCGCGCCATCATCCTGGGGCTGGTCTTGTCGCCCCTCTTTTGGATCGTCGTGGTCGTGGGATCACGCCAGGTCGGCGCGCTCCTCGAGCTTCAGTGACCGCTGGTCCCGCATGCACGGGGCCGGCGATCGAGCGAACCCCGAGACGAGTGGGGCGCGGTGGGGTACGAGATCCTGCACGCGATCACCATCGCCACCGGGACCCGGACGACGATCTTCGACACCGGGCGGCGGCATCCGGCGCGGAGCGAGAAACCACTATCGCGCCGAGACACCTCCGCAGCGATGGTTTCTCGGCGCGGAATGTGTTTCTCGAGGCGGTGTGGACCGCGCCGGCGGGTCAGCTGCGCTCGGTGCCGCGCAGGAGTACGGCCTCGGCGAGGGCGCGGATGCCGTGGGCCACGTCGCCCGCCGAGACAGACTCGTCGGGGTGGTGGCTGATCCCGTCGCGGTTGCGTAGGAACAGCATCCCCACGTCGGTGACGGCGCCCAGTGACATCCCGTCGTGACCGGCGCGACTGAAGATCACCGGCGGCGCCTCCGAACGCGGCGGAAGGGTCGCGCGGATGCCGCCGGCCACCACGTCCTGCAGGAGGGGTGCGCAGAACACCGCCGGCGCGCTGTGCACCTCGCGCGAGCGCCAGCGCAGTCCGCGGCGGCCCATGATGGCGTCGAGCTCGCGTGCGAGCGCATCCCAGACGCGGTCGCGCTCGCCGTCGAACTCTCCGCGCAGGTCGAGCGAGAACTGCACCTCGCCGGGAATCACGTTGACTGACCCCGGGAACGCCTCGACCCGCCCGACCGTGCCGACGATGTGATGCTCCGCCGAGCAGATCCGCTCGACGGCGAGCGCCGCCTCGCTCGCCCCGAGCAGCGCATCTCGGCGAATGTCGTACGGCGTGCCACCGGCATGCCGCGCCTCCCCCTGAACGACCAGCTGAAAGCGGCGGGCGGATGCGATCGACGAGACCACGGCCAGCGCCTCGCCCGCCCGGTCGAGCTCGGGCCCCTGCTCGATGTGCGCCTCGAGGTAGCCGACGAGCTCATCCGGACGTCGCGCAGCCTCCACCACCCGCGCCGGGTCGAGCCCGAACTCGAGGAAGGCCTGCCGCAGGCTCACGCCGTCGGCATCCGTCAGCGTCCACCACGCGTCGTTCCAGGTCCCGGCCACCGCCGACGATCCCAGCAGCGCCTTGCCGAAACGGGTGCCCTCCTCGTCGGAGAACGCCACGACCTCGATCGCGAACGGCAGCGGCACGGTCCAGCCATCGCCGTCCGCCGTCGGCACCCGCAGCAGGCGCACGACCTCGAGCGCCATCAGCACCCCGGCGATCCCGTCGTACCGACCCGCATCGAGCACCGTGTCGAGGTGCGAACCGAGCATCAGCGCGGGAGCCGCCGGGTCGCCGATGCGGCCGACCTGGTTGCCCGCGGCATCCTGCCACGTGCGCATACCCAGCTCGCGCATCCACTCCGCCGCCAACCGGTTGACCCGCGCGTGCTCGGGCGAGAGGTACACGCGCTCGATGGATGCCTCGTCGGCGCTCACCCGCGCGAGCTCGTCGCACCGGGCCATGACCCGGCGCGCCGCCGTCGCGATGCTGTCGGGCGCGGCCGTCAGCAGCGGTGCCGCGGTCACGG
>CAUPYO010000262.1:0-4007 GCA_963515565.1 uncultured Microbacterium sp. | reverse complement strand
TCCCCGGAGACGCCCACGGCGAACGGGCCGAAGGCGTTGATGCGGCCCACGAGCTGCGGGTTCACCTGGCCGGTGAGCACCATCCGCACCACGCTGATGGCCTCGGTGGAGGTCACCCGGTACCCGCCTTTGAACTCGCTGGGGATCGCGAGCCGGTCGAGCATCTGCGAGATCTGCGGGCCGCCGCCGTGCACGACGACCGGCTTGACCCCGACGAAGCGGAGGTAGGCGATGTCCTGCGCGAAGGCATCCTGCAGCTGCTCGGAGACCATCGCGTTTCCGCCGTACTTGATGACGATGATCTGGTCGCGGAAGCGCTGCAGCCACGGCAGCGATTCGATGAGGACGGCCGCTTTGTCGGCGGCCTCCTCCGGCGTCGTCTGCTGAATCTTCTCGGTCATGAGCTGTACGCACTGTTCTCGTGGACGTAGTCGTGCGTGAGGTCGTTCGTGCGGATGGTGGCCTGCGCATCCCCCGCTTTGAGATCGATGAGCACATCGGTGGCGCGCGGCGTGAGGTCGACCTCCTCGCGCGGACGGTCAGGGGCTCCGGCGCTGCACAGCCGCACTCCGTTGAAGCTCACGTCGACCGCGTAGGGGTCGAAGGCGGCATCCGTCGTACCGATCGCTGCCAGCACACGACCCCAGTTCGGGTCGTTGCCGAAGATCGCCGCTTTGAAGAGGTTGTTGCGGGCGACGGAGCGCCCGACCTCGACCGCGTCGTCCTCGGATGCCGCGCCGACCACCTGGATCGTGATGTTGTGGCTGGCGCCCTCGGCATCCTCTTGCAGCTGGGCGGCAAGACTCGTGCAGACCTCGATCAGTGCGGCACGGAATACGCCGCCGTCGGGCGTCACGCCGCTTGCGCCGCTGACGAGGAGCGTCACCTGGTCGTTGGTCGACATGCAGCCGTCCGAGTCGAGCCGATCGAAGCTCACCCGCGTGGCCGCACGCAGATGCGCGTCGGCCTCTTCGGCGGTGAGCACCGCGTCGGTCGTGATGACGACGAGCATCGTCGCGAGCCCCGGCGCGAGCATGCCGGCGCCCTTCGCCATGGCGCCGATCGTCCAGCCGTCGCCTCGGAACGTGCTCGTCTTGGGCACGGTGTCGGTGGTCATGATGGCGCGCGCGGCGTCTTCGCCGCCGTCGGGGGTGAGCTCGGCGATCGCCGCCTCGGTGCCGGCGAGCACCTTCGCGCGGAACACCTCGTCGCCCGTGCCGATGAGGCCGGTCGAGCAGACGAGGATGTCGCCCGGACCCACACCGAGTGCGGCAGCGGCCTTTTCGGCGGTCTCATGCGTCGTCTGGAACCCGAAGCTGCCGGTGAAGCAGTTCGCGCCGCCGGAGTTCAGCACGACCGCCTCGACCGCTCCGTCCTGGATCGCCTGCTGCGACCAGAGGATCGGGTTCGCCTTCGCGCGGTTGCTTGTGAAGACGGCGGCACCGACCTTCAACGGGCCGCGGTTGACGACCACGGCGACATCGGGCTTGCCGGTGGACTTCAGGCCGGCGACGACACCCGACGCCTCGAATCCCTGGGGGGCGGTGACGCTCACGGTGCCACTCCGTTCACGGTCAGGCCCGTGACCTCGGGGAGGCCGAGGGCGATGTTCATCGACTGGATGGCGGCACCGGCGGTGCCCTTGACGAGGTTGTCGACGGCCGCGACGACCACGACGCGGTTCGCCGCACGGTCGATCGCCAGTCCGATGAGCGCGGTGTTGGCGCCGAGCACATCCGCCGTCCGCGGGAAGCGTCCGGCGGGCAGCAGCTGCACGAACGTCTCGTCGCCGTAGGCCTGTTCCCACGCGGCGCGGATCTCGGCATCCGTCACGCCTTCGACGATCGGGGCGGTGGAGGTGGCGAGGATGCCGCGGGCCATCGGCACCAGCACGGGCGTGAACGAGATGCGGGGTTCGGTGGCCCCGGCCGCGGACAGCGCCTGCTGGATCTCGGGGATGTGGCGGTGTGTGCCGCCGACGGCATACGGGTTGGCGGTGCCGAGGATCTCGGACGCGAGGAGGTTCGTCTTCAGGCTCTTGCCCGCACCGGACGGCCCGACGGCGAGGACGCTCACGATGTCGGACGGGTCGATCACGCCGGCCGCCACGCCGGGAACGAGGCTGAGCGCGACCGTGGAGGCGTTGCAACCCGGAGCGGCGATGCGCGAGGCACCGACGAGGCGCTCGCGCTGCTTCGCACCGTCGGCACCGACGATGAGCTCCGGCACCCCGTACGTCCACGGGTCGTGGAAGTCTCCTCCGTAGAAGGCATCCCAGGCCGCCGCCGACGTCAGCCGATGGTCGGCGCCCGCGTCGATGACGAGGGCCGTGTCGACGAGCGCGTCGGTGTATTGTCCGGACTGCCCGTGCGGCAGAGCGAGGAACACGATGTCATGACCGGCGAGCACCTCGGGCGTCGTCGGCTGAAGAGTGAGGTGCGCGAGCGAGCGCAGATGCGGCTGGTGATCGATGAGCGCATCACCCGCGTTGCTGTGCGCGGTGACGGTGCGGATCTCGACATGGGGATGGGCGGCGAGCAGGCGCAGGATCTCGCCGCCGGCATAGCCGGAAGCGCCGGAGACGGCGACCGAAGAGGTCATTGTTCAACCTTATTGTCTGGAAGCGGTGGGCTCGGGACGGCGACACCGGCGGCTCGACCCGCCAGAGCAGCGGGGAACACGCGGAGTCGCCTAGAGTCGGCGGCCGGCCAGACGTCGGCGCGCGCCGCGCACCGTCGAAACGGTGAGAGCGGCGGCCGAAGACATGCGGTGACCGTATCGTGCGGCGGGGGTCGGCCGCAAATCGGCCTGGCGCTGCGCCCGGACGCGTTAGACGATCACAGCGGAATCAGGCGAGTTCGGCGATGAGCGCGAGTTCGTCGGCGCGGCTCAGTCCCGCCGCTCGCGCTCGCTCCAGGCCGCGGGCACGCTCATCGGAGAGCACCCGTTCGATCGTGGCGACCAGCGGCGCCAGCTGCCCTCCCTCGGCGCGGTACCGCGCGTGGGATCGGCGCGCGAACCCCGGCACCTCATCCGGCAGCCAGAGGGGCAGCGAGCGCGGTCCGGCCCAGTACTCGACGCCGCGCTCGCGCAACCAGCGCGGCGACGCCGCGACCTGCCCGCCCGTGTGACCGGCCACCTCGCCGATGGCCGCCAGCATGGTCGGCAGCGCCAGGCTGTCGCCGACGGCGTTGACAGCGCCGGTGGCCGACGCCTGGCCGCACGAGACCACGAAGGCCGCGAGATCGTCGACGTCGATCACCTGCGCCGCCGCATCCGGGGCGTCGGGCATGAGCACGGGACCGGACCCGGCCACTGCGAAGCGCGCGGCCCAGTAGCCGAATCGGTCGGTCGGGTCACCGGGGCCGACGATCAAGCCCGGGCGGATGACGGCGGCGCGATCGGCAAGCGCCGCCCGCACGGCCGCTTCGGCGGCGGACTTCTCCCGCCGGTAGTCGTAGGGGTCGTCCGCCTCGGCGGGCACCGCCAGCGGGGCCGACTCGTCGGCGCCCGGGTCGTCATCGCGGGCGTAGGCCGACACGCTCGAGACGTAGGTGAGGTGCCCCGCACGTTCCCCGAGAGCCGCGACGGCGGCGCGCACGTGAGCCGCTCGGGAGGAGATGTCGACGATCTCGTCCCAGGAGCGGTCCGTGACGACCTCGTACACCCCGTCATCGTCCCGGTCCCCGACGACGTGTCGGGTGCCGCGGGGCGCGGGCCGCGATCCTCGCGTAAGACAGGTGACGGTGGCCCCGGCATCCCGCCACTTCTCTGCGATGCGCGATGACAACCAGCCACTGCCGCCGAGGACGAGAACGTCGGTCATGGCGACATGACACCACATCCCCGCCGCGTGCAGGCGCGCGACAACGCCGCGTTCACCGACGGCGAAACGAGACTTGACGCCAGTTAACTTTGTGTTGCAAAGTAGTTTGCATGGACTCCGAAACTCCCGATGTCGACCCCACAGAGATGCTCCAGCTCATGGATGCCGCGCGGCGCACCAC
>CAUPYO010000261.1:0-4014 GCA_963515565.1 uncultured Microbacterium sp. | reverse complement strand
GGGTCACGACGGGTCGTCGGTATGGGCCACGAGACCGTACGACGTGATGCGCCCCGCACGGTCATCACCCGGGAGCGGCCGCGAGCGCCGACCGTAGATCAGCTCCGACGAGTCGAGCATCCACGGCACGAGCGTGATCTGCACACCGTGCACGAGCATGAGCTGCTGGGCGATGCGTCGTGCGCGTCGGTTGTGCAGGAAGGTCTCCCACCAGTGCCCCACGATGTACTGCGGCAGGTAGACGGTCACCACGGCGGGACCGTGCTTCTTGCGGTATTCGGCGATGAACTGGGCGAGCGGGGCGGCGTACTGGCGGTAGGGGGATTCGATCACCAGGAGGGGGATCGGCATGTGGTGGAACTGCCAGTCGTCCTGGACTTCGCGCGCTTCGTCGGCGGTCACAGCCACGTGGACGGCGACGGTCTTCTCGTGCTTGCCGGACAGCGCGTAGTCGATGGCCTTCGCCGTGGGCTTCTGCAGTTTGCCGACGAGGACGAGGGCGACGTCGCCGGTGGAGCCGTAGTGCACGTCGTCGTCCATCGCGATCTCGTGCTCGACGTCGCGGTAGTAGCGATGCACGCCGATCATCAGGAACGACAGGATCGGGATGGCGATGAAAACCAGATACGCGCCGTGCGTGAACTTCGTGATCGTCACGATCACGAGCACGACGATGGTGAACGTCGCACCCAGAGCGTTGATGAACAGGCCGGAAATGGCCTCGCGACGGGCCGCCGCGGCCTTCGGAGAGAGCAGACGCAATTCGCGGCGCCAGTGCTTGACCATGCCCAGCTGACCGAGCGAGAACGACACGAACACGCCGATGATGTACAGCTGGATCAGCGTCGTCAGCTTGGCCTGGAAGACCACCAGCACGACGACGGCGGCCAGGCCGAGCACGATCATGCCGTTCGAGTAGACGAGGCGGTCGCCGCGGGTGTTCAACGCCTTGGGTGCGTAGCCGTCGCGAGCGAGCACCGAGCCGAGCAGGGGGAACCCGTTGAAAGCCGTGTTGGCCGCCAGGAGCAGCACGGCCGCGGTCGCCGCCTGGACGACGTAGAACAGGATGCTGCCGCCGCCGAAGGTCGCCGCCGCCACTTGCGCCATGAGGCTCGGCTGCACGAGCGCGTCGCATTGGAAACCGATGAGGTGGCAGGGATCTTCGGCGTAGTGCACGCCGGCGACGAGGGCGAGGACGGTGAGCCCCGCGAACATCGTGATCGCGATCGAACCCATCAGCACAAGAGTCGTCTGCGCGTTGCGCACCTTGGGCTGGCGGAACGCGGGCACGCCGTTCGAGACGGCCTCGACGCCGGTGAGCGCGGAGCAGCCGCTCGAGAAGGCGCGCAGCACGAGCAGGATCAGGGCGGCCTGGCTGAGGTCTTCGGCCTGCACGGCGAACTGCGCGCTCTCGGCGATGGGGGCATCGCCCATCGCCCATCGGATGAGACCGGTGACGATCATGAGCATGACCGAGCCGATGAACAGATACGTCGGGATCGCGAACGCAGTGGATGCCTCGCGCACACCGCGGAGGTTCACGAGGATGATCGCCACGACGAAGCCGACCGCCAGCTCCACCCGCCACGAGTCCAGACCGGGCAGGGCGGAGATGATGTTATCGACGCCCGAGGCGACCGACACCGCCACCGTCAGGATGTAGTCGACGAGCAGGGCCGCGGCGACCACGACGCCCGCTCTCTCACCCAGGTTCGTGCGGGCGACTTCGTAGTCGCCGCCGCCCGAGGGATAAGCCTTGATCAGCTGGCGGTAGCTGAGCACGACCACGATCAGCAGTGCCACCACCACCGCGGCCACCCACGGGCTGAGCGACAGGAAAGCCGTCCCGCCGATCAGCAGGATCATGAGCAGCTCCTGCGGCGCGTAGGCCACCGAGGAGAGGGCGTCGGAGGCGAAGATCGGCAGCGCCATCTTCTTGGGGAGCAGCTGTCCTTCGAGCTCTTCGCTCGTGAGGGGCTCGCCGATGAGGATGCGCTTGGCGATCGGCGTCTCTTCGCCGGGGCCGCGACTGTCTTCTGTCACGGCGGGCGACATTACGCGGTCGGACGACGCCACGCAATCCCGTGGGACGTAAGAATGACGCCGCGAGACTGCAAGGATCGACCCATGGGGAATGAGCTCTACTCGGGGGTCGTCGCGCTGGGCATCGGATTCGTCGTCGGAATCGTGCTGTTCGTGCCTTTCGTCGCGGTCAGCTACCGTCGCCGCGGACGGCTCACCGTCGGGCGGTTCCTGCTGTGGGCCGCCGCGCTCGTCTACTTCTGGGCCATCTGGACGTACACGCTGCTTCCCCTGCCCGACGCCCAGAATTACGCCTGCGCGGGGGTGAACCTAAACATCTGGGCCTTCGTGGATGACCTCCGCGGCGCCCGCAGCCTCACCGATTTCGCTGTCCTGCAACTGGCGTTGAACGTGCTGCTGTTCATGCCGCTGGGGTTCTTCCTCCGGGTGCTCGGAGGTCGCGGCATCCTCGTCGCGTTCGCGACCGGGCTGCTGGTCTCGCTAACGATCGAGACGACCCAACTCACCGGGGTGTGGGGGCTCTACCCCTGCGCGTACCGCGTCTTCGACGTCGACGACATGCTCACCAACACGGTCGGCGCCGTACTCGGCTCGCTCGTCGCGCTGATCGTCCCCCGACGCTGGTGGGTGCGCCGATCGACGGATGCCGGGGCCCGCCCGCACCCCGTCACCCGGGGACGCCGACTGCTGGCGATGTTCTGCGATCTGCTCGGCGTCGTGCTCGTCGGATACGGCGCCGCCGTCGCCGTGCAAGTGTTCCTCGAGTACGTCGTCCGCGACCACGCCGCCGTGCTCGACGGCGCCGCGGGCCGCTTCGCCCTCACGGTGACCCCGATCGCGATCTGGGCCGTCGTCGTGCTCGCCACCGGCCGAACCCCGGGAGACCTGGCCGTCGAGCTGCACTACCGGGGTGGACCGCTGCCGGGCCCGGTGGCGCGGCCGCTGCGTTTCCTCGCCGGCATCGGCGGCTACCTTCTGCTGGATCTCGTGCCGGAGCCTTGGACGTTCGCGCAGTTCGTGTTCGCCGCGGCATCCGTCGTGCTCGTGTTCACCACGCGCGCCGGCCGTGGACTGCCCGGCCTGCTCACGGGGCAGCAGCTCATCGACGCGCGGGAGGGGCGCACGGGCGAGGGCCCCGAGCATTCCGCGTTCACAACTCCGGAGAATCCGTCGCGGGAGGGTTGATTCGGCTGCCCACAGCCCCGTTCGGTGCAAAATCTCCGGAGTTATGAACGTGGGTGCCGCGTGCCCGGGCTGCTCGGCTTACTGCGGCGCGTAGAAGTACAGGATCGTCCCCACGGGGCCGTCGGCGCCGTCGGTATCGGCGAAGACGCTGTACGACGGCACACCGCCCTTGAAGGACGAGCGCTGCGGGTCGAACGCGAACCGGATGTTGCCCGAGGCGCGCGGGGTCTCGCTCGCCGGCGAGAGAGCGCGCACCTGTGCCGCGGTCATGCCGATCTTCAGGCCGAACTCCGCCGTGACCGCCACCGTGCCCACCTGGTTGGCGCTGAAGAGGGCGTACGACGGCTGGGAGAAGCTCGCGCGAGGCAGAGTCGCCGTGGGCACCATCTCGAACAGCGAGAATCCGCCCCATGAGTACACCGTGTAGTCGGGCAGTGTCGAGCCGTCGCCCGCTTGTGTCCGCTGGCTGGGCGCCGAGCCGAACGCCTTCGTGAGAGCCGCGATGGCGGCGGTCGGCTCATCCGCCCACCGGTAGGTGAAGGGGTCGCCGCTACCGGTGCGCAGTGTGAAGCCGGTGGCCGAAAGGGAAAGTCCCATCGCGCTCACCGACTCGGTGGGGCTGGGCGATACAGACGGAGTGGATGCCGGAGTGGAAGCGTCTGGCGTCGACACGGCCGGCGCAGACGTGGCCGGGTGGGCCGTGTCGGACGGGCGCGTCAGGGCGAATCCGAGCACGGCCACCACGGCGACCACCAGCACCGCGGCGACGACCGCGAGGATCACGGT
>CAUPYO010000260.1:0-4018 GCA_963515565.1 uncultured Microbacterium sp. | reverse complement strand
GCGGTGGGGCATATTCCCCGCGGATGCCGGTGCGCACCCCCATCCGCACCATGGCCCCGGCGAGGCCCACCGCCGCTGCGACGCCGTCGATCACCGGGGCCCCCACCCGGGTCGACAGCAGTGTGCACAGATCCGCCATGCCGGCGCACCCGAGCACGATCGCATCGACGGCGTCGCCGGCCGGAGCCTCCACGGCGTCCCGGCACTCACGCTCGATCGCGGCGATGGTCTCCGGCGTCGCCTCCTCGAGGTCGAGCACCGGGATCTCGACCGCGCGGTACTGCGCGCAGGCGTTGTCCATCCCGTACCGGGCGACGAGGTCACGGGCTCGGCCCAGTGTGCGCCCGAGCGTCGTGACGATCGCAAAGCGCCTTCCGGCGATAGCCGCCACATGCATGGCCGCTTCCGCGATGCCGACGACCGGCACGTCAACGAGCTCGCGCGCGGCATCCAATCCCGGATCGCCGAAGCACGCGATGACGTAGGCGTCGCTGCCCCCCGCGGCGACATCGCGCCGCACGAGGTCGGCGACCGCCGCGGCGGCGGCCACCTCGTCGACATGGCTCTCCACGGCGGAGGGACCGCGGCCGACAGCCGGACAGACCGCGACGATCTCGACGTCCGGCCCCGCGACCTCCCGGGCGGCGACCGCGATCTTCGCGGTCATCGCCCGGGAGGTGTTGGGGTTGATCAGGAGGATCCTCACGGGGCGGCGGATGCCGTCATGGAGCCGGAGCCGGAGCCCGCGGCGACCGGGGCGACCGGGATCTCGGCCGAGATCGCGGGCGGTTCGGCGGCGGCCGTGGCGGCCGCGCCGTCGAGCGCCCCGTCCGAGACACCGTCGGTCTCACCCTCGAAGGTCGGAACGAGCGGGTTGAGCCGTTCGAACAGCACGAACGAGGCGTAGCCGAGGCCGCAGCCGATGAACCAGCTGTAGTCGCTGATCCACGAGATGTCGAACAGGCCCATGTCGGCGAACAGCTTCGGGAAGACTCCCAAGAACACGGCCGGGATGCCGGCGACGAGCAGCGCCTTCATGGCGTTCGGGTTGAAACCGCGGCGGTACCAGTACGGTCCCGTCGGGTCCATCGTGAACATGGCATCCGTCTTGATGCGCTGGCGTCCCGCCACGTAGTAGCCGGCGATCAGGATGCCGAAGAGGGGCCCGATCAGGGCGCCGAGCAGGCCGAGCGTGTAGTGGATGGCGTCGTCGTTGGAGTACCAGTTCCAGGGCGTCAGGAACACCGACCCGACCGCGGCGATCATGCCGCCCGCGCGCCACGAGATCTTCTTCGGAGCGACGTTGGAGAAGTCGAAGGCCGGCGAGATGAAGTTCGCGACGATGTTGATGCCGACGGTCGCGGTGACAAAGGTCAGCCCGCCGAGGAGGATCGCGAACCAGCCGTCGATGGCCTCGACCGTCTTGATCGGGTCGGTGATGAGCTGGCCGAACACCGGCACGGTCGCCGATGCCGTGATGACCGTCAGCAGCGAGAAGAACAGGAAGTTGATCGGCAGGCCCCAGAAGTTGCCGCGCTTGACCGCCGCGAAGCTCTTGCCGTACCGGGCGAAGTCGCCGAAGTTGAGCATCGGGCCGGAGAAGTACGACACCACCAGCGCGATCGCGGCGCACATCACCGGGATCGATGACCAGAAGTCGAGCTGCTTCGTCGACAGGTTGAAGGAGATGTTCTGCCACCCCGCCTGCGAGACGAGGTAGATGGCCAGCGCGATCATCACCACGTAGACGGCCGGGCCGGCGAAATCGATGAAGCGGCGGATGACCTCCATGCCGTTCCAGAAGAGCAAGAACTGGGCGACCCAGAGGATGCCGTACGAGATCCAGCCCAGCGCCGAAAGCCCCAGGAACGAGACGTCGAGCAGGCCGGCCGAGCCGGGCACGAACTTGAGGAACACGATGTTCAGCGACTCGGCGGCGAGGAAGGTCTGCACGCCGTACCAGGCGATGGCGATCAGGCCACGGATGATGGCGGGGATGTTCGCCCCGCGGATGCCGAAGATCGCACGGTTGACGACGGGATAGGGCACTCCCGTCTTCTGACTGGGCTTGGCCACGAGGTTCGCGAAGCACTGCACGATGACGATGCCGACCAGCAGCGCGATAAGCACCTGCCAGCTCTGCAGGCCGAGGGCGAACAGCGACCCGGCGGTGACGTAGCCGCCGACCGAGTGCACGTCGCTCATCCAGAACGCGAAGATGTTGTACGCGCTCCACTTCTGCTTGCGCAGCGGCGCGAGGTCTTCGTTGGCGAGGCGTTCGTCGTACTGCGGTTTCATGTTGCCCGAGCCGGTGGGCATGCCGGCGGCTTCGACGATGTCGTAGACACCTGTCGTGGGTGGGGTGTGAGAGGTCATGAGTACCTTCCAGGAATGTCCGGTGGAATGTCGGAGAGGGAGCGGACCGCGACGTGGAGTCCGTGGCCTGGTGGTGCTGATGTGAAGTTATTACTTCACACGCTGCCCGCGATTTCGCCCGTGTAACGGCTGTGTGAAGTTGCCCCTTCACATGTGACGAACACGTGTCGATGTCTCCACGGCTCCGCCCGCCGGCCGCACCCGCCCGATACGATCTCGACCATGAGCCCCGCCTCCGCCGCTGCCTCCGTCGACCAGCCGGATGCGAGCGCGGCCGATCGCGCGGAGAGCGTCGGCGAGCGCCTGCGCGCGCTGCGCATCGCCCGCGGTATGTCGGCCCGCGACCTCGCCGCGCGCCTGGGCATCTCCCCCAGCGCGGTCTCGCAGATCGAGCGCGGTGTGATGCAGCCGAGCGTCTCGCGCCTCATCGCCATCACCGACGAGCTGGACGTTCCGCTCACCTCGGTGTTCGACCCGTCGAGCGACCAGAGCCCCTCGACGCCGACGAGCTTCGGCCTGCGCCGGGCGGAGCACGACGCGGGGATCGTGCTCGACGACGGCGTTCTGTTCCGGCGGATCTCGCCCGTGGCCACTCCCGGGGTCGACTACTTCGAATCGACCTACCCGCCGGGAGCAACCGCTCATCGCGACGAGGGACTCTTCCGCCACGAGGGATACGAGGTGGGCACCGTGGTGTCGGGCGAGCTCACCGTCGACTTCGACGACGAACGCGTCATCCTCCGCGCGGGCGACGCCATCAGCTACCCATGCTCTCGCCCCCATCGTCTGCACAACACGTCCGACGAGCCGGTTGTCGCGCGCTGGCTCATCGTGCACGGACCGCACTGAGGTGCCGGCCGTGTTGAGCATCGACGCGTTCGACGCCCTCGAGGCGGATGCCGCGGCATCCGTTGTCGCGGTCTGGGCCGCCGTCCCCGCGTGGGTCGACGACATCGTCACCGCACGTCCGTTCGGCGCCCGAGGTGCCCTGATCGCCTACGCCGACGAACGCGCCCGCGGGTGGACGCGCGCCGATCTGGATGCCGCGCTCGCGTACCACCCGCGTATCGGCGAGCGCCCCGTCGGCACCGGTGTCGGCGCGGAGGCATCACGCACGGAACAGGCGTCGATGTCGTCTGCGGCGGAGGCGACATCCGACGCGATCGCCGCCGGCAACGCCGCGTATGAAGCGCGGTTCGGGCGGGTGTTCCTCATCCGGGCGGCCGGGCGCTCCCCCGAAGAGTTGCGCGCCGAGCTCGATCGACGTCTGCGCAACGATGACGACACCGAGGCCGCGGAGGCCCTTGATCAGCTGCGCCAGATCGCGCTGCGGCGACTGGAGGCGGCGATCGCATGACCCGACTGACCACGCATGTGCTCGACGGCTCGGCCGGCATCCCGGCATCCGGCGTCGACGTGACCCTCCTCGACGGGGCCGGAGTCGTCGTCGCGGTCGGACGGACGGATGCCGACGGGCGGCTCGCCCTCGGCCCCGACGACCTATCCGCCGGCACGTACGCGCTCGTGTTCGCGACCGGGGCGTATTTCGCGGCGCGCGACACCGACACGTTCTACCCGTCGGTGACGGTGAGCTTCACCGCCACCGACCGCCCGCACCACCACGTCCCGCTGCTGCTGAGCC
>CAUPYO010000259.1:0-4023 GCA_963515565.1 uncultured Microbacterium sp. | reverse complement strand
TCGGATGAGCCTGCCCGAGAAGGTCGGCCAGATGATGCAGTGGGATGCCCGCGACGATCTCGACCACATCGTGCTCGACGTGCACGCGGGTTCGATCCTGCACACCTCCCCCGAGCGGGTGCGACGTGCGGCCGAGCTGACCGCGCAGACCCGCCTGCGCATCCCCCTGATCGTGGGCGAGGACTGCATCCACGGGCATTCGTTCTGGGAAGGCGCGACCATCTACCCGACGCAGCTCGGCATGGCGGCCACGTGGGATGCCGAACTCGTCGAGCAGGTCGCCCGCGCCACCGCCGTGGAGGTGTCGGCCACCGGCATCCACTGGACCTTCTCGCCCGTGCTGTGCATCGCGCGCGACCTGCGCTGGGGCCGCATCGACGAGACGTTCGGGGAGGACCCCTTCCTCATCGGCGAGTTGGCGAGCGCGATGGTGCGCGGCTACCAGGGCGATGGCCTCACCGACGACACCGCGATCCTCGCCACGGCGAAGCACTTCGCCGGTTACTCCGAGACCCAGGGCGGGCGCGATGCGAGCGAAGCGGACATTTCGCACCGCAAGCTCCGCTCGTGGTTCCTGCCGCCCTTCGAGCGCGTGGCCCGCGCAGGGTGTGCGACGTTCATGCTCGGCTACCAGAGCACCGACGGGGTGCCGATCACCCTCAACGACTGGCTGCTGAACGACGTGCTCCGCGGGGAGTGGGGATACACCGGCACCCTCATCACCGACTGGGACAACGTGGGACGCATGGTCTGGGAACAGAAGATCCAGCCCGACTACCCCCACGCGGCCGCCGCGGCCGTCAAGGCCGGCAACGACATGATCATGACGACACCGTCGTTCTACCAGGGCGCCCTCGATGCGGTGGCCGCGGGCCTTCTCGACGAAGCCGACATCGACCGGGCGGTCGCGCGCATCCTCACTTTGAAGTTCGACCTCGGCCTGTTCGAGAACCCGCGCCTGCCGGACTCCACCCGCATCGCCGCGGTCATGGCGGCGCCGGAGCACACTGCACTCAACCTCGAAGTCGCTCGACGGTCGCTCGTGCTGCTGCGCAACGACGGCACGCTGCCCCTCGAGCAGTGGGGCGACCAAGTCGTGCCCCGCCGTGTCGCCGTCATCGGCCCCCTCGCCGACGACGCGCAGACGCAGCTGGGCGACTGGGCGGGCTCGTCCGGTCAGGTGGACTGGCTCCTGCACGGCCACCCCCGCTCACAGATCACGACCGTGCTCGACGGCCTGAGAGATCTGGCCGCCGAGGGGTGGGAGATCACGCACGCGCGAGGCGCCGACATCCTGACACTCGAGGAGGACCCGGCTGGAGCATTCTTTCCGGACGGCCAGCCGCGGCCACCCGTGGTCGTCGCGGCAGAGCCGAGCGACGAACTGCTCGCCGAGGCCGCCGACGCCGCACGCGCTGCAGACGTCGTCGTCGCGGTCGTGGGCGACCGCATCGAGCTCGTCGGCGAGGGCCGCTCCACCGCGACGCTCGAACTGGTCGGCGGACAGCGCGCGCTGCTGGAGACTCTCGTCGCGACCGGCACTCCGCTCGTGATCGTGCTCCTGGCCTCCAAACCGCTCGTCCTGCCGGATGCCGTACGGAACGCGTCGCTGGTGTGGGTCGCGAACCCGGGCATGCAGGGCGGCCGGGCGATCGCGGAACTGATCCTCGGGCGTGTGGAGCCCACGGGGCGTCTGCCGATCTCGTTCGCGGCGCACGTCGGCCAGCAGCCGACGTACTACAACCAGATCCGGGGCCAGCACGGCGATCGCTATGCCGACCTCAGCCAGCGCCCCGCACACGCCTTCGGCGAAGGCCTGTCGTACACCACGGTGCGCTACGACGCCCCACAACTCGAGGCCGCCGAGCTTTCCGCCGACGGCGTCATCCGTGCGCGCGTCACCGTACACAACACCGGTTCACGCCCGACCAACGAACTCGTGCAGGTCTATGTGCGCGATGCCGTGACCTCGGCGAGCTGGGCGGACAAGGAGCTCAAGGCGTACCGACGGGTCGCCCTCGCCCCCGGGCAGTCGCAGACCGTCGAGATCGCGGTCGCCGTGCGAGAGTGCAGCATCGTCAACGCCCGCGGCGAGCGCGTCGTCGAACCGGGTGATTTCGACCTGCTGGTGGGATCGTCATCGCGCGACGAGTGTCTCCAGGCGGCCCGGTTCACCGTGACCCGGTGAGCCCATAAGCCGGTCCGGCTGGGCGCTGACGCGGAAGGTGCCGTTCTGCGCCCGGCCGGATCACTCCTCGACGAGCTCGTCCTCGTCTTCGTCGTCGTCGGATTCCGACTCGTCGAGTTCGTCGATGTCGACGCCGTCGAGATCGCCCGCGTGCAGGATCGGCGAGCCGTCGGAGTCGAAGTCGGCGGCATCCAGATCGTCGAGATCGTCGGCGTCTTCCGCGTCGAGGTCGTCGTCCTCGTCCTCGTCCAGGTCGTCCTCGTCGACGACGTCGTCTTCGTCGGCGCCGAGCTCTGCGGCGAGCTGCGCCTGGGCTGCCTGATACTCCGCGAGGCGCACGGCCCACGGAGTCCAATCGGGCGCCAGCAGGGCGCCCTCACCCGGCAGCAACTCCACCTCGAGCACGGTCGGTTCAGCGTCTTCGACCACCGCGAGGCTCACCGTCCAGAACCAGCCCGGGTACCCCTCCATGGTGTTCGCGAACCGCAACGACACGACACCGTCATCTTCCACGGTGTAGCCCGCGGGAGCTCCGACGGTGGTGGCGGGGGTGATCTCGTGCAGAACCGCCACCGCCAGATCGTGCGCGTCGAGCAGGCGATCATCGGGGACGGCGAGCGTCGGGCGCTGCGGCTCCGGCGCGCCCGAGTCGTCCGACTCAGGCGTCGAGTTCATCGGCCACCTTGCGCAGGATCGCCGCAACCTTCTTGCCCTGACCGGCATTCGGGTAGTGACCGTGCCGCAAGTCGCCGCCCACCTTGTCGAGCAGCTTGACGAGGTCTTCGACCACCACGGCCATGTCGTCGGGCTTCATCCGGTTGCGCTTGGAGAGGCTGACGGGCGCATCGAGAACGCGCACGGCGAGCGCCTGCAGTCCTCGCTTGCCGTCGGCGACGCCGAAGTCCAGGCGCGTGCCGGCCTTGAGCCCCTCGGTGCCCGCAGGGAGGGCCGTGGCGTGCAGGAAGACGTCCTGGCCGTCATCGGTGGTGATGAAGCCGAAACCCTTCTCGTCGTCGTAGAACCTGACCTTGCCGGTGGGCATCGCAACAACCTCGCTCATCGGCGCCCGAGGTCCGGGCGCGGTGACATGGGGGCGGTCTGCCCCGTACTCCAGCCTACGGCACCACCACGTCGGGGGCGGGGACGCAGTAGGGTAATGCCGATGCCCTCTTCGCGCTCTCGCACACCCGGCTCCGCCGACGACCTTCCGGTCCGGCAGATCGACCGCGTGCTCGCGTTCATGTCCCTCGGTCTGCTCCTGCTCTCGGTGATCTGCTTCGTCGCGATCATGATCGGCTCCGCGACCGGAATGAAGCACGACGATTTCGGGCAGGGTGCCTGGCCGCTGGTGGGCACGCTGGTCTACATCGCCCCCATCGTCGCGTTCGTCCTGCTGATGGTCGTTCTCGTCATGACCTTCGTCCGGAAGGCCAGGGCCGGCCAGGGCCGGTGACGTGACCGCCTCCGACGCGCGAGCGCTCGCACACATGCTTGTGCAGTGCAGCGACGACGCCCTCGTGCGACTGTTCGCCGCCCGACAGGTCTCACCGACGGCGACCTGGAACGATGCGTTCGACGCGGCGGAGGCGCTGCTCGACCCCTCCGCCGTCGAACGCGCCCTCGCCCGCCTGACCGCGGACGAACTCGCGGCGATGACGTCGGATGCCCCCGTGGCCGCGGGCGACGTGCACGACCGTCTGCGCGGCCTCGCCCTCATCGACGAGGAGGGGATGCCGTACGGCGCGGTAGCTGCGGCCCTCGACGGGGCACGCATGGACGGGCGGCTCGTCCCCGCCGGGCCCTCATCCGCGACGGGCGGCTCGGCCGTCGAGCAC
>CAUPYO010000258.1:0-4023 GCA_963515565.1 uncultured Microbacterium sp. | reverse complement strand
CCGTGTCGAGAAAGCGCGCCACCGGCGCCGGAACGAAGGGCGACACATCCCCTCCGAGCCCGGCGACCTGACGCACCAGCGAGCTCGACACCAGCGCGTGCGACGGATCGGGCAGGAGGAAAACGGTCTCGATGTCGGCGAGGTGCCGGTTGACGATCGCCATCGGCGTCTCGTACGCCACATCGACCTGCGAACGGATGCCCTTGACGAGAACACCGGCGTCGACATCCTGTGCGTAGTCCACCAGCAGACCGACGCTCCACGACGCGACGATCACCGTGCCGCCGATGTCTCCCTCGGCGATCGACTGCTCGAGCAGGCTCAGACGCTGGGCGATCGGCAGCATCGCCTCTTTGGCGGGGTTGTGCACGACGAGCACGTGGAGTTCGTCGTAGAGCGCCGCCGCTCGGCGGATGACGTCGAGATGTCCGAGGGTCGGCGGATCGAAGGAGCCGGGGACGACCGCGATGCGGTTGTTCATGAGGCCCAGCCTAGCGGCGTGCCTGGCGGTGCCTCGGGTGCGGCCAGGCGGATGCTGCGGCACACGCAGCGTCAACTCTTCGACAGCGCCGCACGTTCCTGCTGCCCTACCCGCCGTTCGATCGCCGCGAGCAGCCCCGGATGATCCGTCAGCAGCGGGTCGGCCTCCAGCATCGCCTCGGCACGAGCACGAGCCAGCGCGATGAGCTCGGCATCCGCCACCACTCTCAACAATCGCAACGAGGTGCGCGCTCCCGATTGCGCGTCGCCGAGCACGTCACCCTCCCCACGCAGCTCGAGGTCGACCTCGGCAAGGGCGAAGCCGTCGGTCGTCGCGGCCACGGCGTCCACGCGCGAGCGGGCCGGCGTACCCTCCGGGGCTTCGGTGACGAGAAGGCACAGCCCGGGCACGCTGCCGCGTCCCACGCGGCCGCGCAGCTGGTGCAGCTGCGACACCCCGAACCTGTCGGCTTCCAGGATGATCATCGCCGACGCGTTCGGCACATCAACGCCCACCTCGACGACGGTCGTTGCCACCAGCAGGTCGATCTCTCCGCGCGCGAACGCCTGCATCACGGCATCCTTCTGCTCGCCCGGCATGCGGCCGTGCAGGATCTCGACGCGCAGGTCGTCGAAGGCCGGGATGCCGCGGAGCAGTTCCCGCACCTGCACGACGCCCCATCTTGTGCGCGGCTGTTCGCCTTCCACCTCCACGGGCTCGGGAGGCGTGTCGTCCTTGGCATCCTTACCGGTCGCCTCTGCATCGATCGCCGCGCACACGACGAAGACCTGATGCCCCGCGGCGACCTCTTCGGCCGCCCGTTGCCAGACACGTCCGAACCATCCGGGCTTCTCGGCGAGTGGAGCGACGTGCGTCGTGATGCCGGCGCGCCCGGCCGGCATGGTGCGGATGGTGGACACGTCGAGGTCTCCAAAGACCGTCATCGCCACCGTCCGCGGGATGGGGGTGGCGGTGAGCACGAGCACGTGGGGGGCCGTGCCTTTGGCGCGGAGGGTCTCGCGCTGCTCCACACCGAAGCGGTGCTGTTCGTCGACGACGACCAGGCCCAGATCGGCGAACGTCGTCGACGCGCTCAGCAGCGCGTGGGTGCCGATGACGATCCGTGCCTGCCCCGACGCCACCCGCAGCGCCGCCTTGCGTCGCTCTGCGGCGGGGAGCTGTCCGGTGAGCAGAGTGGGCATGAGCTCTGGCGCGAGGCGTGGACCGAGCATGCGTGCAATCGAGCGCAGATGCTGCGCCGCCAGCACCTCGGTCGGCGCGATGAGCGCGGACTGGCCACCGGACTCGGCGACCTGCAGCATCGCGCGCAGTGCCACGAGGGTCTTTCCGGAGCCGACCTCGCCTTGAACGAGGCGGTTCATCGGCCATTCACCTTGGATGTCCGCGGCGATGCGCTCGCCGACGTCGATCTGGTCGGGGGTACGCGCAAACGGCAGCGCCGCATCGAAGCTCTCCAACAGCGCACCCGGCCGCCGGGCGGTCGCCGCCATCGCACGTACCGCCTGTCGCTGTTGCAGCAGCGCCGTCTGGAGCACGAAGGCTTCGTGCATCCGCAGGGTGTGTCGGGCCGCCTCGATCTCGTCGAAGCTCTCGGGGGCGTGGATGCGCGCGATCGCCGTGCGTGCGTCCAGGAGCCCCTCGTCCGCTCGCAGGGCGGCCGGTAGAGGATCCGGCACGCCATCGAGGCGCGCGAGCACGGTGCCGACGGCCTTCTGCACCTGCCAGGTCGCCACCGCGCTGGTTGCCGGGTAGATGGGAATGGGAGTGTGCTGCTGCGCCTCGGCATTCAGACGCGCCGCATCGACGTCTTCGAACAGCGTGTAGTCGGGATGGGCGAGCTGCTGGTGCCCCTGGAACTGGCCGACCTTGCCCGAGAACATGCCTTGCCGACCCACCTGAAGATCGTTCGCCCGCCAGGCCTGGTTGAAGAAGGTCAACGTCAGCGCACCGGCGCCGTCGCTGATCACCACTTCGAGGAGCGAACCCCGGCGTTGCCTCATCTGCCGAGACGACACCGAACGCACCTCCGCGACGATCGTCACCTGCTCCCCCAGCGGCAGCGAGTCGATCGGCGTCAGCTCACCGCGACGCGCATAGCGGCGGGGATAGTGGGTCAGCAGATCGGCCACGGTCGACATGCCGAAGGCCCGCTCGAACAGCTTCGCCGTCGCCGCCCCGAGCGCGTCGACCAGCGTCGTGTCGAGCGTGAACGAGGGCATGGGTCGAGTCTATTCAGGCCCGGCGACACCGCTCAGACACCGCTCTCACGACGGTGCGGGGGCGCGCATGGGATGTCCAGGCAGCAGACCGTAGAGTCGCCGGGTGATCCGAGGCGTTCTCTCCCGCGTGTTCTGGCTGTGCAGCCGATGGCGTCTGCACTCGACTCCCGCGCCGACGCGCCCCACCGTGCTCGTGGGTGCTCCGCACACCTCGAACTGGGATTTCGTCTTCATGCTCGCCATCTCGTGGCGTCTCGGCATGCGCATCCACTGGTTGGGCAAGGACACGCTTTTCGCCGGGTGGCGAGGCCGCGTGATGCGGGCGCTCGGCGGCATCCCGGTCGACCGCTCCGACGCGGGCGCGGTGGTCGACGAGATCGTCGCGCGCATCCGCGGCGGTGAGGTGTTCGGACTCGTGGTGACCCCCGACGGCACACGCGGTGGCAACGAGTACTGGAAGAGCGGCTTCTATCGCATCGCGAGAGAGACCGGCATGCCGCTCACGCTCGGTTATGTCGACCGCACCACGATGACGACCGGCCTCGGGCCGACGCTCGAGCTCAGTGGCGACATCGCAGACGACATGACGCGCATCCGCGCCTTCTACGCCGACAAGGCGGGATACCGTCCCCAACGGCGCACCGAACCACGCCTGCGCAGCGAAGACATCGGCCACGACTGAGCCCCAGTAGGGTGTTCCCGTGACGCGCATCATCTCCGGGTTGGCCGGCTCTCTCACCCTCGCGGTGCCGGACGCCGGGACGCGCCCGACCAGCGATCGCGTGCGCGAATCGCTCTTCGGCGCTCTGGATGCGGCCGGTCTCGTCGACGGTGCCACCGTACTCGACGTGTTCGCCGGCTCGGGTGCGCTCGGGCTGGAGGCGATCAGCCGAGGAGCCGCGTCGGCGGATCTCGTCGAGAAGAGCCCGCGCGCCGCGTCGGTAGCCGAGCGCAATGCGCGTGCCGTCGCCAAGGCTGTGCCTGGCCGTCCGGTGCGCGTCCATCGAGCCGCGGCGGACACCTACCTCCGATCCGCCTCCGGCCCGTTCGACCTCGTTTTCGTCGATCCGCCGTACGACCTCGACGACGACGCCCTGCACACGACGCTGACGGCCCTCGCGCCGCGCGTGGCGCCGGATGCCGTGGTCATCGTCGAGAGGGCGTCGCGATCCGCGCAGCCCACGCTACCGATCGGCCTGGTCATCGATCGCAGCCGCACGTACGGCGACACGACACTCTGGTGGGTTCGACCGGAGTGAGCCCGGGAACGGGCATGAGCCGCGGTTCCGCCTGAGCCTCAGC
>CAUPYO010000257.1:0-4054 GCA_963515565.1 uncultured Microbacterium sp. | reverse complement strand
GTGCCTGAGTGCGCAATCCCGCGAAGGTATCGGCCGACATACGCGCAGGCGCCGCGTTTGCGGTCGCGAGGTGATCGATCGTGCTGATGCCGTCGGCCCGCAACCGGTCGCGCTGCACCGGGCGCATGCCGGCGACGAGCAGGAGGTCGCGATGGGCGACGACCTCGGCATCGCACGTCGCGCATCGACCGCACGCCATCACACGCAGCGCGCCGCGATCGTCGCCCCACGCGATGGGCGCACCGTGGTCGCCGGAGGCGATATCGCGGTCGGCGATGAGGGTGCGGAGCCGCTCTCGGCGCAGCCGGAACACGGGCATGAGGTCGCGGACGGCGTGGGTGGAGGTGGAACCGTCACCGAGGAGCAGCTCGACACGTTCGCTCCTTGGCACGCCGAGCCCATCGAGCTGATCGACGTATGCCGCGAGCTGCATAAGCGCGGTCACGCGCGCGTGACGGGCGAGCTTGGTGTCTTGCACCACCCACGGGGTGGGCGCGGGCGCGCCGGGGTTCTCACGAACGAGGAAGTCGGCGAAGCCCACGAACTCGTCGGTGGCGAACACCGCTTGATAGACCACCGCAACGTCGGGATCGGCGAGCGCCGCACCGGTGGCGGCGACGGCGACGGCGAGCGCCTCGGCATCCGAGGAACGGGTCTCGGGCAGCTCGACGATGCGACCGGGATACTGGGCGCGGTAGGCCGCGAGCTGGCGCAGCTCGTGCTGCGTGCCGAGTCGGCCGGCGCGCGCGAGCGTGAGGTCATCGGGTTCGACGACCGCGGCGACGCGCCCGAGCTTGGCATCGAGGGCGCGCAGCCAGGCGAACTCGCACTCGGCCGCAGCCTTGAGATCGCTGGCGCTCCAAACGATGCGCGCGCCCCGGCCGGTGTCTTCGATGTATCGCATGTCGCCCTTCCACCCTCGACGTTAGCCGCCGGCCCCGACACCGCCGACGCCGAACGGCCGCGCGCCGGCGGGGCGCACCTGACAGACTGGGACGGTGACCGAGAACCTGCCGTTCGAGAGCATCTATCGGCACGGCTTCGCGCGTGTCGCCGCCTGCACGATCCCCGTCGTCATCGCCGACCCGGCGCGCAACGCCGAGGCCGTGATCGACGCCGCCCGGGCGCTGAGCGACGACGCCGTCGCCGTCGCGGTCTTTCCGGAGCTGTGCCTGACCGGATACGCGATCGACGACCTCGTGATGCAGGATGCCGTGCTCGACGCGGTGCACGCGGCCCTCGCGCGCCTCGCCGAGGCATCGGTGGCGCTCCGACCGCTGATCGTGGTCGGCGCTCCGCTGCGGATGGGCGAGCGTCTGTACAACTGCGCCGTCGTGATCCACCGCGGACGGATTCTGGGAATCGCCCCGAAGAGCTATCTGCCGACCTACCGCGAGTTCTACGAGGCGCGCTGGTATGCCGCGGGAACGGACGCACCGGCATCCGTGCACCTCGCAGGCCAGGAGGTGCCGGTCGGCACCGACCTGCTGTTCGCGGCGACGGATGTGCCCGGTCTCATCGTGCACGCCGAGGTGTGCGAAGACATGTGGGTGCCGATCCCGCCGTCGTCCACCGCCGCACTGGCGGGCGCGACGGTGGGGCTCAACCTCTCCGGAAGCCCCATCACCGTCGCGCGCGCCGACGACCGGCATCTGCTGGCGAAATCACAGTCGTTCCGTTGTCTCGCCGTCTACGTCTACGCGGCGGCGGGCGCCGGCGAATCGACCAACGATGTGTCGTGGGACGGCCAGACGATGATCTACGAATCGGGCACCCTGCTGGCCGAGACGGAGCGCTTCCCCGACGGTCCGCGAAGTGCGATCGCCGACATCGACCTCGACCGTCTCCGGCAGGATCGCCTTCGCCAGGGGACGTTCGACGACAACCGGCGCACGTGGAGCCCGACGACGCGCACCGTGTCGTTCACCGTGGATCCCCCGGCATCCGATGTGGGACTGCGCCGCACCCTCGATCGGTTCCCGTTCGTCCCGGACGATCCTGCACGACTCGACCAGGATTGCTACGAAGCGTTCAGCATCCAGGTGTCGGCGTTGGAGCAGCGGATGCGCGCCATCGGATCGCCGAAACCTGTGATCGGCGTCTCCGGCGGGCTCGATTCGACCCACGCACTCCTCGTCGTCGCCCAGGCGATGGACCGGATGGGCCGCCCGCGCAGCGACATCCTCGCCTACACGATGCCCGGTTTCGCCACCAGCGACCACACGAAGTCGAACGCCATCGCTCTGGCCGAGGCGATCGGTGCGTCGATCCAGACGATCGACATCCGCCCGATGGCGAACGAACTGCTCAAGGGCATCGGGCATCCGTATGCCGACGGCGAGCCGGTGTACGACGTGACGTTCGAGAACGTGCAGGCCGGTGCGCGCACCGACTTCCTTTTCCGCCTGGCGAACCAGCACGGCGGATTCGTCCTGGGCACCTCCGACCTGTCCGAACTGGCGCTCGGCTGGGCGACGTACGGCGTGGGCGACCAAATGAGCCACTACGCGGTGAACGCGGGCGTGCCCAAGACCCTGATCCAGCATCTGATCCGTTGGGTCATCGCCCACTCCGACGGCGCCGGCACCACCCTGACCGATGACGCGAAGGCGGTGCTGCAGTCGGTGCTCGACACCGAGATCAGCCCCGAGCTCGTTCCTGCGGGCCAGGACGGCAAGGTGCAGTCCACCCAAGACGCCATCGGACCCTACGCCCTGCACGACTTCACCCTGTTCCACGTGCTGCGCTACGGGCTGCGACCGTCGAAGATCGCGTTCCTCGCCGAGCGCGCGTGGCGCGACGCGGATGCCGGAACGTGGCCGCCCGGCTTCCCGGCATCCGACCGCTACGCCTACGACCGCGACACCATCGTGCGCTGGCTGCGGGTGTTCCTGAACCGCTACTTCGGGTTCGCGCAGTTCAAGCGCACCGCGATCCCGAACGGACCGAAGGTGCTGCCCGCCGGCTCGCTGTCGCCGCGTGGCGACTGGCGCGCCCCCAGCGACGGCAACCCGGCCGTCTGGCTCGCGGAACTGGATCGCGCACTGCCGCCGCGCTGAGCGTCGCGCTCAGGCTGCGGGCAGGGTTCCCACGGCGATCGTGATCACCCAGCTGTCGCGCGAGGCGTCGACGAGGGTGTACTTCATGTTGCGGTCGGGGATCCAGCCCTTGAGGCGCCCGGCGTCCAGCCGCACGCGGTCGGGGGCGACGCGCACGCCGCGGCCGTCTGCTTCGAGCACGGCCTGCACCCGCACCCAGTGCTGCAGCAGGTCGAGGATGTTGTTCGGGTCGAACAGGTGCGAGTGCTTCTGCATGAGCCGGATGTCGGCCGCATCCGGCGTCATGTCACGGATGTCGATGCCGAGCGGCAGGCCGGGATCGCAGATGGCCGCCACCGTCGCCGCACGGTAGCTGGCCGTGACGATCGCGATGGGCAGCTCCTCGCCGCCCCGGGACGCGATCAGACGGGTGTGATACCCGAAACCGCGCGGAGCCTCGCGCTCGATGCGGATGTCGCCCGGATCGCACCCCAGGCGTGCGGCGATGAGTTCCTTCGCGAGGATGCGCCGCCGGTCGTGCACCGTGGTGCCGGGGTCCCAGCCGAGTCGGGCAGCGACCGATGAGGGCGTGTCGAGCAGTACCGAGGTGAGAGTCATGTCGTCCTTCCGATCCCGCGAACCCCGTCGACGCGGTGCCGCGCGCGACGGGATGGCGCGTCGACCTATCTTGACCCACCCACTCACCTCCGGCGCTGCGGATGCGGCGTGAGAAAGGCCCCGCGCGACGGGCCAGTCGATAGTGTGGGAGCAACCCGCGCATCGCCCACCCCGACGGCGATGCTGCGCCGTGACGCACGAGACGAAGGAACCCGTTCATGTCGACACCTCCGCCCAGCGAACCGAACGCGAGCGACGGCGAGACCTCCGACGCCCCGGCCGCCCCGCCCACCGAGGCCTACCCGGCCGCGGCCGCCCCGCCCACCGAGGCCTACCCGGCCGCGGATGCGCAGCCCACCCAGGCCTACCCTGCCGCGGATGCGCAGCCCACCCAGGCC
>CAUPYO010000256.1:0-4074 GCA_963515565.1 uncultured Microbacterium sp. | reverse complement strand
GCCTTGCACGGTGTCGGCCTGAAGGTCACCGCGTCGCGCACCGCCGTCTACGACGCTCTGCGCGACCTGCCGCACGCGAGCGCGGACGACGTGTTCCGCACGATCAGCCGGCGGATGCCGCGCGCGCGTCGCCAGTCGGTCTACAACGCACTGGGCGACTTTGCCGATGCCGGCATCGTCCGCCGCATCGAGCCGGCCGGCCGGCCCATGCTGTACGAGCTGCGCGTGCAGGACAACCACCACCATCTCGTCTGCACGTCGTGCGGCACCGTTGTCGACGTCGATTGCGCCGTCGGCGCCGCGCCCTGCCTCGAACCGTCCGACACCCATGGCTTCACCCTCACCACGGCGGAGGTCACGTACTGGGGGCTCTGCCCCTCGTGCGCGTCCGCCACCGACACTCCCCTCACGGAAGGAACACCATGACCGACCACGACCCGACCACCGCGGGCATCGGCGAAGATGCGACCGAGATCGAGCAGTCCGTCACTGTCACCGACACCGACGAGGCGTATGCCGAAGCGGCGGCGACCTGCCCGGTCATCCACGCGCAGCCCCACCCCACGAGCGGTTCCGCGAACCGTGTGTGGTGGCCCAACCAGCTCAACCTCAAGATCCTCGCCAAGAACCCGCAGGTGCGAAACCCGCTCGACGCGGACTTCGATTACGCCGCAGCCTTCGAGGCGCTGGACCTCGCCGCCGTCAAGAAAGACATCGAAGCGCTCCTGACCACGAGCCAGGACTGGTGGCCCGCCGACTTCGGCCACTACGGCCCGCTCATGATCCGCATGGCCTGGCACTCCGCCGGCACCTACCGCGTCACGGACGGCCGCGGCGGCGGCGGAGCGGGACAGCAGCGCTTCGCGCCGCTCAACAGCTGGCCCGACAACGTCAACCTCGACAAGGCGCGTCGACTGCTGTGGCCCGTGAAGAAGAAGTACGGCCAGTCGATCTCGTGGGCCGACCTGATGATCCTCGCCGGCAACGTGGCTCTCGAATCGATGGGGTTTCGCACCTTCGGCTTCGCCGGCGGCCGGGCCGACGTGTGGGAACCGGATGACGACGTGTACTGGGGCCCCGAGACCACGTGGCTCGGCGATGAGCGCTACTCCGGCGACCGCGACCTGGAAAAGCCCCTCGCGGCCGTGCAGATGGGCCTCATCTACGTGAACCCCGAGGGCCCGAACGGCAACCCCGACCCACTGGCGTCGGCTCGCGACATCCGCGAGACGTTCGGCCGCATGGCGATGAACGACGAGGAGACCGTCGCGCTGATCGCGGGCGGTCACACCTTCGGAAAGACGCACGGCGCGGCATCCGATGACAACCTCGAAGACAACCCCGAGGCCGCGGGCCTGGAGGCGCAGGGTCTCGGCTGGAAGAACAACCACGGCACCGGGCGCGGAGACGACACGATCACCTCGGGCCTCGAGGTCACGTGGACCTACCACCCCACCCGCTGGGACAACGAGTTCTTCCACATCCTCTACGCCTACGAGTGGGAGCTCATGAAGAGCCCCGCCGGTGCCCACCAGTGGCGGCCGAAGGGCGGTCAGGGCGCCGACATGGTCCCGCTCGCGCACAGCGACGGCAAGCGGGAACCGCGCATGCTCACCAGCGATCTCGCGCTGCGGGTGGATCCGGAGTACGACAAGATCTCGCGGAGGTTCCGCGATGACCCCGAGGCTTTCGCGGACGCCTTCGCCCGTGCGTGGTTCAAGCTGACGCACCGCGATATGGGGCCCGTCGCCCGCTACCTGGGCGCCGAGGTGCCCCGCGAAGAACTGCTGTGGCAGGACCCGGTGCCCGCTCCGGCCGTGCCCGCGCTCGATGCCGCCCAGGTCGCCGACCTGAAGGCACGCGTGCTGGCCTCCGGCCTGACGGTGTCGGAGCTCGTCGCCACCACGTGGGCCGCGGCATCCTCCTTCCGCGGCAGCGACAAGCGCGGCGGCGTCAACGGCGCCCGCATCCGTCTTGCCCCGCAGAAGGACTGGGAGGTCAATAGCCCCGCGCAACTGCACCGTGTGTTGGGTGTGCTCGGCGGCATCAAGACGGATGCCGCGCAGGCGGGCATCGAGGTGTCGCTCGCCGACCTGATCGTCATCGCGGGCAACGCGGCCGTCGAGAAGGCTGCCGCCGACGCCGGTGTCGAGGTCGAGGTGCCGTTCCACGCAGGCCGCACCGACGCCTCGCAGGAGCAGACCGACGTCGAGTCCTTCGGCTACCTCGAGCCGGCCGCCGACGGCTTCCGCAACTACCAGGGGCCGCTGGCGCCCATGCCGGCCGAGTACCACCTGATCGACAAGGCGAACCTCCTCACCCTCACGGCGCCGGAGATGACCGTTCTCGTCGGCGGACTGCGCGTGCTCGGCGCCAACTGGGACGGCTCGCCGTACGGGGTGTTCACCGACCGCGTCGGCGTGCTCTCGAACGACTTCTTCGTCACGCTGCTCGATCTCGGCACGACGTGGAAGCCGCTCGACCCCGGCGCCCACGCGTTCGCCGGGACGAAGGACGGCACCGGCGAGAAGGTCGGCGTCGGCACCCGCGTCGACCTGTTGTTCAGCTCGAACTCCGAGCTGCGGGCGCTCGCCGAGGTCTACGCGTCCGACGATGCGACCGAGAAGTTCGTGCGCGATTTCGTGGCGGCCTGGGGCAAGGTCACCGAGCTGGATCGGTTCGACCTGCACCGCTGAGCGGCATCCGGCGAGCGAGGCCCCTTCCTTCCGGGAGGGGCCTCGCTCTCGTCGTGGCATTCGGTGCCATCCCAGCCGCGTCCGATACTGTGTTCGTGCGCCCTGCCGTTTCTGCGGCATCCGGCCATCCCGAAGGACGAATCAGGCCATATGCCTTCCCGCATCCTCGTTGTCGACGACGACGTCGCGCTCGCCGAGATGATCGGCATCGTGCTGCGCACCGAGGGCTTCGAGCCGCTGTTCTGCGCCGACGGCACCGTGGCCGTGGACGTATGGCGCGAGGAGCGCCCCGACCTGGTGCTCCTGGACCTCATGCTGCCGGGCATGGACGGCATCGAGATCTGCACGCTGATCAGGGCGGAATCCGGTGTACCGATCATCATGCTCACGGCTCGCACCGATACCGCCGATGTCGTGCGCGGACTCGAGTCCGGTGCCGACGACTACATCGTCAAACCCTTCAACCCCAAGGAGCTCGTCGCGCGCATCCGAACCCGGCTGCGACCTGCCGCCGAGCCCGCGGGCGGAGACCTGCGCATCGGCGACGTCGTGGTCGATGTGGCGGCGCATGAGGTGCGACGTGCCGGCGAGGTCATCGCGCTGACGCCCTTGGAGTTCGAGCTGCTCGTGGCCCTCGCCTCGAAGCCGCAACAGGTGTTCTCGCGCGAGATGCTCTTGGAGCAGGTGTGGGGCTACCACTACAAGGCCGACACCCGACTGGTCAACGTCCACGTGCAGCGCCTGCGCGCCAAAGTCGAGATCGATCCCGACAACCCCCGGATCGTCATGACGGTCCGCGGGGTGGGTTACCGCGCCGGCGCGGTGGTCTGATCGGCTCACAATGAGCCCGCAGACCGCGAGCGTGCCGACGCTGACCGGCTGGCGCGACTGGCGCAGCTGGCCGCGGCGCGTTCGATATGCGTGGCGGCGCTCGCTGCGTTTCCGAACGCTGGTCATCACGATCGGGGCGACCGCGTCGGCCATCCTCATCGCCTTCGTCGCCATGGCGCTGGCCATCCAGAACGACCTGTTCGAGTCGCGGGTGCAGCAGGTGCAGGAGTCGGTGCAGCGCGCCACCCAATCCACCCAGCAGACCCTCGACGCCGCCCAGATCGACGGCGACGGCGCCGCATTGCAGTCGCTGTGGAACAACGCGACCGACTCGATCGCCCGCCAGGCCGGCACCGACATGATCGCCGCGTTCCGCATCTCCGACGCTCCCTCGTCGATCGCACCGCAGGACTTCCAGAAGGGCGGGCTGAACGCGACGCTGATCACCCCCGGTCTTCGCAGCGCCGTCCAGGCGGATGCCGAGAAGCGCTGGTGGCAGTCGGTCGGGCTCCCGGCCGGCGATGGTGCCAGCATCCCCGGTGTCGTC
>CAUPYO010000255.1:0-4074 GCA_963515565.1 uncultured Microbacterium sp. | reverse complement strand
ACCTCCGCTGATTGCCCTGGGCCGACGTCGTCCCCGATCAGTTTGACCATGAGGACGGTTGCCATGGCTTCGAGCCCCCGTCGTGAAGAGACCCACGAAACACCCGCGCGCCACACGGCGTCGGGTTTCCCCGCCAAGCAGGGAATGTACAACCCCGCGTTCGAGAAGGACGCGTGCGGCCTCGCGATGGTCGCCACCCTGCGCGGTGAGCCCGGGCACGACATCGTCGAACTCGCGCTGACGGCACTGCGCAACCTCGAGCACCGCGGTGCCATCGGCTCCGACGCGGGCACCGGCGACGGCGCCGGCATTCTCACGCAGATGCCCGACGAGTTCTTGCGAGCGGTCGTCGATTTCGAGCTGCCGCCGGTGGGGGAGTACGCGGCCGGGATGGCCTTCCTCCCGCTCGATGAGACGGTGCGCGCCGACATCAAGGCCGGCGTCGAACGGATCGCGCACTCCGAGGGCCTGACGGTGCTGGGCTGGCGCGACGTGCCGACCGAGCAGCAGCATCTGGGCAAACTCGCGTATGACGCGCGCCCGCACTTCGAGCAGCTCTTCGTGTCACGCCCCGCGGTGGGCGACGCACCCGCACTCAGCGGCATCGCGCTGGACCGCCGCGTGTACCGGCTGCGCAAGCGCGCCCGCCGCGAGCACGACGCGTACTTCGTCTCGCTCAGCGCCCGCACGCTCGGTTACAAGGGCATGGTCACCACGCTGCAGCTCGAGCCGTTCTACCCCGACCTGCAGGACGAGCGGTTCCGGAGCGAACTCGCCGTCGTGCACTCGCGCTACTCCACCAATACCTTCCCTTCGTGGCCGCTCGCGCAGCCGCTGCGCATGCTCGCCCACAACGGTGAGATCAACACCGTCGGCGCCAACCGCAACTGGATGCGCGCGCGGCAGTCGCAGCTCGAATCGGAGCTGATCGGCGACATCCGTCCGCTGCTGCCCATCTGCACCGAAGGCGCCAGCGACTCGGCATCCTTCGACGAGGTGCTCGAGCTGCTCACCCTCACCGGGCGGAGCCTGCCGCACGCGGTGATGATGATGGTGCCGGAGGCGTACGAGAAGCAGGCCGACATCACGCCGGACCTGCGCGCGTTCTATGAGTACCACTCGATGCAGATGGAGCCGTGGGACGGACCCGCCGCGCTCATCTTCACCGACGGGACACTCGTCGGCGCCACCCTCGACCGCAACGGACTGCGTCCGGGACGGTGGACCGAGACCACCGACGGTCTGGTCGTCATCGGCAGTGAGACGGGCGTGCTCGACTTCGCCCCCGAGCGCATCAAGCGCCGCGGACGCCTGCGTCCGGGCCGCATGTTCGTGGTCGACACCGCTCAGGGCCGCATCATCGAAGACGACGAGGTCAAGGCGGAACTGGCCGCCCTGCAGCCGTGGCAGCAATGGCTGGATGCCGGACGCGTGCGCTTGAAGGAGCTTCCGGAGCGGGAGCACATCGTGCACCCCATCGCTTCCATCACCCGCCGGCAACGCACCTTCGGGTACACCGAGGAGGAAGTGCGCATCCTGCTCACCCCGATGGGTCAGACCGGCGCCGAGCCCCTCGGTGCCATGGGATCCGACACGCCGATCGCGGTGCTCAGTGAGCGCCCGCGCCTGCTGTTCGACTACTTCGTCCAGCAGTTCGCCCAGGTGACCAACCCGCCCCTGGACTCCATCCGCGAAGAGGTCGTCACCTCGCTCGCGCTCGGTCTCGGTCCCGAACGAAACCTGCTGGAGTGGGGGCCTGAGCACACCCGGACGATCACGCTCGACTTCCCGGTGATCGACAACGACGAGCTGGCGAAGCTCCAGAACATCGACAAGGCTCTGCCCGGTCGCCGTTCCGTGACCATCCGCGGCCTGTACCACCTGGAGCACGGCGAGGATGCCCTCGAGCGGCGCCTGGAGGAGATCTCCGACGAGGTGGATGCGGCCATCGCCGACGGCGCCGAGTTCCTCATCCTGAGCGATCGCGACAGCAACAAGGACCTCGTCCCGATCCCGTCGCTGCTGATGCTCTCGGCCGTGCACCACCACCTGATCCGCCGCGAGAACCGCATGAAGGTCGGCCTCGTCGTCGAGGCCGGCGACGTGCGCGAAGTGCATCACGTCGCCACCCTGATCGGTTACGGCGCCTCGGCGGTCAACCCGTATTTGGCGATGGAGACCGTGGAGTACCTCGTCCGGGCAGGATTCATCACCGGCGTCACTCCCGAAAAGGCCGTCAAGAACCTCATCTACGCGCTCGGCAAGGGCGTGCTGAAGATCATGTCGAAGATGGGCATCTCCACCGTGTCGTCCTACGCGGGTTCGCAGGTCTTCGAGGCGGTCGGGCTGTCGGAGGAGTTCATCCAGAAGTACTTCACCGGCACCGAGACCAAGCTCGGCGGGGTGGGCGTTCGCGAGATCGCCCGGGAGAACCAGGCCCGCCACGACTACGCCTATCCCGAGGACGGCGCCGTCCGCGCCCACGAGCGCCTCTGGACCGGCGGTGAGTACCAGTGGCGTCGCGACGGCGCTCCGCACCTGTTCACGCCCGACACGGTGTTCCGTCTGCAGCACGCGACGCGCTCGCGGCGTTACGACATCTTCCGCGAATACACCACACTCGTCGACGACCAGGCCGCCGAGCTGAAGACGCTGCGCGGCATGTTCCGACTCAAGACCGGCGCGCGTCCGCCCGTGCCGATCGACGAGGTCGAGCCGGTCTCCTCCATCGTGAAGCGCTTTTCGACCGGGGCGATGAGCTACGGGTCGATCTCCCGCGAGGCGCACGAGACCCTCGCGATCGCGATGAACTCGATCGGCGCCAAGTCCAACACGGGCGAAGGCGGCGAAGACGTCGAGCGCCTGCTCGACCCCGAGCGCCGCAGTGCGATCAAGCAGGTCGCATCCGGTCGCTTCGGCGTCACGAGCATGTACCTCACACACGCGGACGACATCCAGATCAAGCTCGCCCAGGGCGCCAAGCCCGGCGAAGGCGGCCAGCTGCCCCCGGGCAAGGTGTACCCCTGGATCGCCCGCACCCGCGGCGGAACGCCCGGCGTCGGGCTGATCTCGCCGCCTCCGCACCACGACATCTACTCGATCGAGGATCTCAAGCAGCTGATCTTCGACGTCAAGCGCGCGAACCCGAAGGCTCGCGTGCACGTCAAGCTCGTCAGCCAGTCGGGAATCGGCGCGGTGGCCGCGGGAACGGCCAAGGCCCTGGCCGACGTCATCCTGGTCTCCGGCCACGACGGCGGTACCGGCGCGAGCCCTCTCAACTCGCTCAAGCACGCCGGCACGCCGTGGGAGCTGGGCCTCGCCGAGACGCAGCAGACCCTGATGCTCAACGACATGCGCGACCGCGTGGTCGTGCAGGCCGACGGCCAGCTGAAGACGGGACGCGACGTGGTGATCGCGGCGCTTCTGGGCGCCGAGGAGTTCGGCTTCGCAACGACGGCGCTCGTCGTCGAGGGCTGCATCATGATGCGTGTCTGTCACCTCGACACCTGCCCCGTGGGCGTCGCGACGCAGAACCCGGTGCTGCGCAGCCGCTTCACCGGCAAGCCCGAGTTCGTCGTGAACTTCATGCAGTTCCTCGCTCAGGAGGTACGCGAATACCTCGCGGAGCTCGGCTTCCGCTCCATCGAGGAAGCCGTCGGTCACACCGAGATGCTCGATATGAACGGTGCGATCGATCACTGGAAGGCAAGCGGACTGGACCTGAGCCCGATCCTGGAGGGACCCGCCTTCGGTCCGGACGTTCCGCGCCGACACCTGCGCGACCAGGACCACGAACTGGACCAGCACTTCGATGTGCCGCTGATCGAACAGGCACAGGATGTGATCGCTCACGGCGGCCATTTCTCGATCGACCTGCCGATCCGCAACACCGAGCGCGCAGTCGGCACGATGCTCGGCAACCGCGTCACCCTCGCCCACGGCGAGCACGGGCTGCCGGCCGGCACCATCGAGATCAACCTCACAGGGTCGGCGGGCCAGTCCTTCGGCGCGTTCCTGCCCTCCGGCATCACGCTGCGCCTGGAGGGCGACTCGAACGACTACGTCGGCAAGGGG
>CAUPYO010000254.1:0-4083 GCA_963515565.1 uncultured Microbacterium sp. | reverse complement strand
CTCACGGCATTGACCCGCGCGCTGGGGGCGCCGAGCGCGTGAGTGGTTTCCGCCCCGGCGTGCGGCTCGGCATCGACGTGGGCACAGCCCGAGTCGGGGTGGCCCGCTGCGACCGTGACGGGCTGCTGGCCGTTCCCGTCGAGACCGTACCCCGCAACGACGACGCCGTGCGCCGCATCACCGACCTCGCCGACGAGTATGCGGCGATGGAGCTGCTGGTCGGGCTTCCGGTCAGCCTCTCGGGCAGTGACACCGCCTCGACCGCCGACGCGCGCGCTTTCGCGAGCGCGCTGCGCGCGGCATCCGGGATCGCCGTGCGACTCGTGGACGAGAGACTCAGCACCGTGTCTGCCCACGCCGCGTTGCGCGATGCCGGTCGCTCGCAGCGATCGTCTCGTAGGATTATCGACCAAGTCGCCGCCGTCGTCCTGCTTCAGCAGGCGATCGACGTCGAGAAGAGCACCGGTGCCCCCGCCGGCGCCGCCGTGTACGACCCTCAGGAGCCCGCCTGATGCCCGAGTCCCCGCCGAACGACGACGAGTTCGCGGACCTGTTCCGCAAACTGCCGACGCCACGCGCCACCGGTGCATCCGCGGACGAGGAGGCGCCGGCCACGCTTCCCTCACGCCGCGCCGCGAGGGAAGCGGCCGCCGCCGCTGCAAGATCGTCCGAGCCGCTGTCGACGCCCACCTCGGAGCCCGGGCCCGCGGCACCGGCCGCTGGAGAGCCCGTCGACGCGGCGGCAACGGTCACGGCTGAGCCCGTGCCGGCCGCGCCTGCACCGGTCGCGGCGCAACCGACCGAGCCGGTCGCCCCCGCAGAACCGGCCGCGCCCGCAGAACCGGCTGTGCACCACCAGATCGACGCCTTGTTCGCCGCCGAGGAGCGTCCGGAGAGCGCGCGCAGCAAGAAGCACGATCCCGACCGACGCAAGAGCCGTATCGCCGGCTGGGTGGTGTTCGGGGTGATCCTCGCGATCATCGGCGGCCTCGTCGGGGGCGGCTTCTACGCGTGGAACACGTACGGTGACAAGATCCGCTCCGTGATGGGGTGGGAAGAACCGAAGGACTACGAAGACGGCATCGCCGAGGGCGACGCCTCGGTGACGATCGTCACCGGCGACACCGGGTCGACGATCTCGACCACGCTGTTCCAGGCCGGCGTCATCAAGACCGACAGCGCCTTCTACGACTACCTCGTCAAAACCGGTCAGAATCCCACCTTCCAGCCGGGTGTCTACGCGCTGAAGCAGAAGATGTCATCTGCCGCCGCGCTGAAGGCGTTGGAAGACCCCGCAAATCGTCGGGAGAACACCGCCCAGCTGCCCGAGGGCCTCACGATGCAGTCGACCTTGACGCGCATCGCGGACGGCACCGGGATTCCGCTCGCCGATCTGCAGGCGGCCGCGGCCGACCCGTCGCAGTACGGTGTCTCGGCGACCTCACTCGAGGGCTGGCTGTTTCCCGCGACGTACACCTTCGATCCCGGCACGACCCCGACGCAAATCATCAAGACGCTCGTCGACCGCACGATCACGTCGCTCGACAAGGCCGGCGTGCCCGCCGATCAGCGCGAGCGCATCCTGACGGTCGCATCCATCATCCAGCGCGAGGCGCGCTTCACGGCCGATTTCTACAAGGTGTCGCGGGTGATCGAGAACCGCCTGGACCCCGACAACGAAGAGACGCACGGGCTCTTGCAGATGGATTCGACGGCCCAGTACGGCTACAACGAGATGAACAAGGGTACGGCCAGCTCGTCGGCGGAAGCACTCGCCAGCGACAACCCGTGGAACACCTACATCCATCCCGGCCTTCCTGTCGGCCCGATCGCCAACCCCGGCGATGTGGCCATCGACGCGGCCATGCATCCCGCCGACGGCCCCTGGCTGTACTTCGTGACCGTCAACCTCGACACCGGGGAGACGGTGTTCAGCACGACCTACGCCGAGCACGAGAAGGCCGTCGCCCAATGGCAGCAGTGGTGCTCTGCGAACGCCAGTGACGACTGCTGACCTGGAGGTCTGGGGCGACCCCATCGCGCACAGCCTGTCACCGCGGCTCCACGGCGCCGCCTACGCGCAGTTGGGATGGCGCTGGACCTACGGTCGGCGACGCGTCACGGCGATCGACTTCCGTGCTGAGCTCGACAGCGTCGGTGCGAAGATGCGCGGGCTGTCGTTGACGTTCCCGTTGAAGACGGAAGCGTTCGCTGCGGCCACCCACCGCGATCGGCCCGCGGAGCTGACGGAGGCCGTCAACACCCTCGTCTTCCGAGACGGCCAGCGCTGGGGGTTCAATACCGACGTCGGCGGCATCGTGGCCGATCTCCGGGCTCAGGGCGTGCCACAGATCGAGGCCGCGCGCATCGTCGGTGCCGGGGCAACGGCGACGTCGGCGCTCGTCGCTCTGGCGGAGCTGGGCGTACGCCGCGTCGAGGTCGTCGCGCGTCGCCCCGATGCGGCCGCGCCGCTGCTCGCACTCGGGCAGCGCCTGTCGATCGCCGCCACGGTGACCACTCCGGATGCGGTGGCGACGGCATCCCTTCCGCTCACGGTGTCGACCCTCCCGGGCGGCACCGCCCTCACCGACGACACGAATCGTCGCCTCGCCGCAGGCGGCGGTCTCTTGTACGACGTGGTCTATGGCCACTGGCCGACGGCGCTGGCCGCGGCGTGGACGTCGGCCGGGGCACCCTGCGTCGACGGCCGCGGCATGCTGCTGCGACAGGCGGTGTTGCAGATTCGTGCATTCGCGACCGGCGACGTGACCCAGCCGCTTCCCGACGAGAACGCCGTCGTGGACGTCATGGCCCGCGCGCTCATGGAAGACTAGGCGAATGCTCCGCGTGCTCACCGCCGGCGAATCGCACGGTCCCGAACTGGTCGCCTTCATGGAGGGACTGCCTGCCGGCGTCCCCATCTCCCGCGCCGCCATCCAGGCGGATCTCGCCCGCCGCAAACTCGGCTACGGACGCGGCTCGCGGATGAAGTTCGAGGAGGACGAGCTCACGATCTCGGCCGGCGTTCTCCAGGGGTTCAGCATGGGCAGCCCGATCGCTCTGCGCATCGGCAACAGCGAGTGGCCGAAGTGGACCGAGGTCATGAGCGCCGAGCCGGCCGCGCTCACCGAGATGTCGCGCGGGCGCGGTGCGGCTCTGACGCGCCCCCGCCCCGGCCACGCAGACCTCGTCGGCATGCAGAAGTACGGATTCGACGAGGCGCGACCGATTCTCGAACGCGCGAGCGCGCGCGAGACCGCTGCACGCGTCGCCCTCGGCGCCATCGCCCGCTCTTTCCTCGGCGAACTCGGCATCCGCCTGGTCAGCCACACCCTGTCGATCGGCCCCGTGCAGGTTCCGGAGGGCCGCGCCCTTCCCCTCCCGGACGATGTCGCCGCGCTCGACGCCGATCCGCTGCGGTGCTTCGATGCGGAGACCTCGGCGCGCATGGTGGCGGAAGTGGATGCGGCGAAGAAGGATGGCGACACCCTCGGCGGCATCGTCGAGGTGCTCGCCTACGGGCTTCCACCCGGCCTCGGTTCGCATGTGCATTGGGATCGTCGCCTCGACGGCAAGCTCGCCCAAGCGATCATGAGCATCCAAGCGATCAAGGGCGTCGAGGTGGGCGACGGGTTCGAGACCACACGGCGCCGTGGCTCCGCTGCGCACGATGAACTCTTCACGGCATCCGACGGCATCACACGCTCCTCCGACAAGGCGGGCGGCACCGAGGGCGGCATGTCCACGGGCACGGTACTGCGAGTGCGCGCCGGAATGAAGCCGATCGCAACGATCCCGCACGCGTTGCGTACCATCGACGTCGCCACCGGTGAGGCCGCCACCGCGCATCACCAGCGCTCGGACGTGTGCGCCGTGCCGGCCGCCGGCGTCGTGGCCGAAGCCATGGTGGCAATCGTCCTGGCCGAATCCATGCTCGAGAAGTTCGGCGGCGACAACGTCGCCGAAACGCGACGCAACCTCGATGGCTACCTCGCCGCGATCCCGGAGACCCTTCGCACGGCTGCAGACAGCGACGACGCGCTCGGATGACCGTCCCGGCGATCGTTCTCATCGGTCCGATGG
>CAUPYO010000253.1:0-4090 GCA_963515565.1 uncultured Microbacterium sp. | reverse complement strand
GGGCTCACCGTCGCACCGCACGACGCGGTGGCACCGGCGCCGGTGGAGGATGTGCGGCATGAGCGCCCGCGATCGACGCCTCCGGTCCGCGCCTACGCGCGTGAGCGCGGCGTCGATCTGGCGCTGGTGGAGGCATCCGGTGTGTCGGGTGTCATCCGTCGCGAGGACGTCGACGCCTACGCCGCGTCGCTGGCGGCGCCGACGGCCGAGCGGATGCCGTCATCACCTCGGGAGGGCGTGACTCGCGGCGGCTCCGAGCGGGAGAGTCGCGTGCCGATCCGCGGCGTCCGCAAGCACACCGCGGCGGCGATGGTCCGAAGCGCTTTCACCGCGCCGCACGTGACGACCTTCCTCGAGGTCGATGTGTCGGAGACCACCCGCCTGGTCAGCGGGTTACGCGCCGATCGGCGGCTCGACGGCCACCGCGTCGGAATCATGGCAGTAGCCGCCAAGGCGGTGTGCCTCGCCCTGCACGCCGAACCGACGCTGAACACGGCATGGGACGAGGCGGCGGGCGAGATCGTCCAGTACCACTATGTGAACCTCGGCATCGCCGCCGCCACCGAGCGTGGGCTCGTCGTGCCGAACGTCGCCGACGCGGATCGAATGACGCTCGTCGAGTTGGCCCACGCGATCGGTGCCGTGGCAGAGACCGCGCGCTCCGGCCGCACGACGCCCGCGGCTTTATCGGGCGGCACGTTCTCGATCACCAATTTCGGCGTCTTCGGCATCGACGCGGGAACCCCCATCCTCAATCCCGGCGAAGCCGGCATCCTGGGGTTGGGCTCGGTGCGCCGTCGTCCGTGGGAGCATGACGGCCAGATCGTGCTCCGTGACGTCATGACGCTCAGCTTGTCGTTCGATCATCGGTTGGTGGACGGCGAGCAGGCCGCGCGTTTCCTCACCGCGGTCGGCGACATCCTGCGCGAGCCGGGTCGCGCGATGCTCCTGCGGTGAGAGGCGGGCCCCGGTCAGCGAGCCGACAGTGCGGCGTACGCCATCTCGGACAGCACGCCGCGCAGGAGCGCGTCGGTGTCGGCATCGACGGCGATCTCGCGAAGCGTACGTACGGCGTAGGGCGTGGAGTTGATCAGACCGAACCCGGCGTGCGCGCGGACGCGCAGCTCGGTCTCGCCGCGCGCGGGATGCACGGCCCGCAAGACGCCGACCCACAGCTCGACATACTGACGCTGCAGGCGGCGTACCGCGTGACGGTCGGCGTCGCTGAGGCTCGTGAGGTCGCGATCGTGCACACGGATGACCGCGGCACTGTGCACGGCGAACTCGACGTGGAAATCGACGAGGTCACGCAGGGCCAGCTCGGGCGGCCGATCGGCGGCGATCACGCGTTGGCCACCCGCCAACAGGTCCTCGCTGGCGCGCAGGAGGATGGCGCCCAGCAGGGCGCGCTTGCTGTCGAAGTGGCGGTAGACGGCCGGTCCGGTGATGCCGACGGCGGTGCCGAGGTCTTCGAGGCTCACGCCGTCGAATCCGTGTTCGGCGAACAGATGAGCAGCCGCCTCCAACAGCGAATCGGCACGCTGCGCCTTGGCCCGTTCGCGTGTGGTGCGCAATGCCGACGAACGCGTTGTCATTCCAGTTAATCCTCGCTAACCTGGACCGGTGGGTTAGTGCACACTAACCCAGGTGCCCTTCCGCACGCCATGAGATTGCGGGAGGCGTTATGCGACCGCGACATCGAAGGAGATGCCATGGCGATTCTCGATCCGTACGAGTACGGCCTGAGCGACGAAGAGCGTGAGCTCGCCGGCCTGGTCCGGGCGTTCGCCGACGAACGGGTGGCACCTCAGGCCTACGAAGCGGACCGCACCAAGACGCTGCCCCTGGATATCGTCGCCGAAATGGGGGACATGGGCCTGTTCGGTCTGCCCTTCTCCGAAGACGTCGGCGGCCAGGGCGGCGACTACCTCGCCCTGGGGCTCGCGATCGAAGCGTTGGCGCGAGTGGATCAATCGATCGCCATCACCCTTGAAGCGGGCGTGAGCCTCGGAGCGATGCCCGTCTACCGCTTCGGCACCGACGCGCAGTGCCAGGCGTTGCTCCCCGACCTCCTCAACGGGCGAGCGCTCGCCGGGTTCGGCCTCACCGAGCCCGAGGCGGGGTCCGACGCCGGAGGCACCCGCACTACGGCGAACCTCGACGGCGACGAGTGGGTCATCGACGGCGCCAAGCAGTTCATCACAAATTCCGGCACGGCGATCACTCGTTTCGTCACCGTGACGGCGGTGACCGGTACGGCCGGCGATCGCAAGGAGATCTCGACGATCATCGTGCCCTCCGAGACGGCGGGGTTCACTGTGGGCCCGGCGTACGACAAGGTCGGTTGGCACGCCTCCGACACCCATCCCCTCATCTTCGACGGCGCCCGGGTGCCGGCGGAGAACCTCCTGGGTGAGCGGGGCCGCGGGTTCGCCAACTTCCTCAGCATCCTCGACGAGGGCCGCATCGCCATCGCGGCGCTCTCCACCGGCGCGGCGGAGGGGTGTTTGGAGGCCGCCCTCGACTACGCCGGATCACGGATCGTTTTCGGCGAGCGACTCGGCACGCGTCAGTCGATCCAGTTCATGCTCGCCCGGATGCAGCAGCGCGTCCACGTCTCGCGACTGGCCTGGATCCACGCCGCTCGCCTGAGGGATACCGGTCGTCCCTTCGGCGCCGCGGCGGCCCTGGCCAAGCTCACGGCGAGCGATGCCGCGATGGACAACGCCCGCGACGCGACCCAGATCTTCGGCGGCAACGGGTTCATGAACGAGTATCCCGTTGCGCGGCACTATCGGGATTCCAAGATCCTGGAGATCGGGGAGGGCACGACCGAGGTGCAGCTCCTCGTGATCGCCCGGGCGCTGGGACTCACCGGGCCGGCCGCGAGTGCCCGATAGCGTGAGGTCATGAGCGCCTCCTTCGACCTCGGACCCGCCCTCCTGTTCTGCCCGGCCGATCGTCCCGAACGATATGGCAAAGCGGCGGAGCGCGCCGATGCCGTCATCCTCGATCTCGAAGACGCCGTCGCTCCCGCCGACAAGATCGCCGCGCGCGGGGCTCTCATCGACTCGCACCTCGATCCCGACCGGGTGATCGTGCGGGTCAACCCGCTCGATTCGGTCGAGATCGCATCCGATCTCGCGACGCTTTTCCAGACCGACTACCGGCGCATCATGGTCGCAAAAGCCGAGTCGGCGACGGCGATCGGGCGCATCGATCCGCGGTTCGAGGTTGTCGCGCTCTGCGAGACGGCTCTTGGCGTCGCGTCCGCGGAGAAGCTCGCGGCGCAGCCCAACGTCATCGCACTGATGTGGGGCGCCGAAGACCTCGTCGCCTCGATCGGTGGAACGTCCAGTCGCACGGCGAAGGGCACCTACCGCGACATCGCGCGGCATGCCCGTTCGCGTGTGCTCCTCGCCGCAGGCGCGGCCGGCATTGCCGCGATCGATGCGGTGCACTTGGAGATCGCGGATGACAAGGGCCTCGCACGCGAGGCGACGGATGCCGCGGCCAGCGGCTTCGCCGCCACGGCGTGCATCCATCCGTCGCAGGTCACCATCATCCGTGAGGCCTACCGTCCCGACGCCGCGACGCTCGCCTGGGCGCGCGGGGTGCTGGAGGCCGCGGACGGCGAGCGCGGTGTCTTCCGCTACCGCGGGCAGATGATCGACGAGCCGGTGCTCCGCCACGCGCGTGCGGTGCTCACGCGCCACGGCTGAGCGGCGGGCGATCGCGGCGTATCGCGCGGAGCGGATGTACGGTGTCGTGCTCAGCCGAGCGGCACGGCAGCGTACGAGCGGACGCTCAGGCGGTCGCGCTCGAGCAGGAAGGTGTGGGTCGAGGCGTTCGCCAACCGCTCTCCCTCGTGGGGAAAGGCCCCCGAAGAGGCGTGCCGGATCACTTCGCGGATGAGGGCGCCGTGGGTGACGACGATGACCGTCGGAGCCGATGGTGCGCTCTGCCGCCGTGCGTCACGGACGGCTCGCTGCAATCCGGCGAGCGCCCGTCGGCGCACGTCGGGCCAGCTCTCCGCTTCGGGGATGTCGGCGTCGGCCCAGCTGCCCCAGCGGCGCCGCATCTCTTCGAC
>CAUPYO010000252.1:0-4120 GCA_963515565.1 uncultured Microbacterium sp. | reverse complement strand
CACGAACCCCGGCGCGGCTCAGACCCCGCCGCCGCCCCCACCGCCTCCGCCACCGCCGGCCGATCCGCCGCCACCCGAGCCGCCCGACGTCGACGACGACGAGGTCGCCGCGCTCGACAGGGTCCCGATGCTCGACGAGAACGCCGACGCGTCGAACGCTCCCGTCCCGTAGTACCAGATCGGTCCGGCCGCCCCCACCGCCGTGTACAACACGGCCAGGTGCTTCGACCACTCCTTCTCCTGGCCGAACACCACGGCGTAGGGCAGCAACTTCTCGTACAGCGCCAGCTTCTGCCGCGGGTCGTTCACATCCACGGGTACCCGCTCGGCTCCCTCCGGCGACTGCAGCATACGGATGCGGTCAGCCTCGGCCCATCGGATGAACTCTTCGAGCCCGCGCAGATGATCGCGCGTCTCTGCGCCCAACGCCGACAACGGCTTGCGTGAACACATGCCCACCACGGTGAACGCCACCACCACCGAGACGGCCATCACCACCCACGGCACCGCGGGCTGCACATACGATCCGAGCGCCAAGAACCCCGTGACCACCGCCACGGCCGCCCCGCCGACAGCCAGCAGTATGGGCAGCCACCGGTCGCCCCCTGCCACCGGGCGCCGCAACCCCCGCGAGACGAGCTCGACCTCCGCCGCCGCCAGGATCTTCTGGGCCACCTTCGAGAACCGACTGTCCTGCTTTCCGAATCGGTATTGCGCGCCCGGTATGCCTCCGGGGAAGAGACCGTCGAGCAGCATCTGGCCGTCACCGTCGGCCGTGAACCTGTCGACGAGCTCCGCCGTCAGCTTCGCCGTGCCGAACGAACTGTCGGTCTCCAGGATGCGGATCGATCCCCGCACCGCCTGCTCGAGCACCTCCGCCGCGATCGCCTTCGAACTCTTGCCCAGCAGCACGGCGCTCTCCAGCGCATCCACGATGCGCGGCGGGTCGTACTCCGCGATGATCGTCGGCCGCCCGGGTTCATCGGCCAGCTTCCGGCGACGCGCCCGCACCCCGAGCACGCCCGCCGCGATCACGACCATGCCTGCCAGCGACTGCACCCACCCGGCCGGCGATGCCAGATAACTCGTATCGAAGGTCGAGAACGTCCCGTCGGCGAAGCCCACCGCCATCGTCAGCGTCTCGTGCGGCTGCACGCCATCGGCGACCGCCGTGATGACAGTGCCCCCATCGGCATCCGCGCTCTGCGTGATCGACGCACACGAGGCCTTCGCGCCCTGCACGCCCTGGTAGCACGACAATCGCCCCGACAATGCCGACGCCAGTTGGGCGGGAAGATGCAGCCGCGCCGTGACCTGCCCGAAGGCCTGCGCCCAGTCGACGCCGTTGACGTCCCAGTAGAACTCCAGCCCGGTATCACCGAACACCCACGTCACGTTCTCGAGCGTGTACGTGATGACGAACGTCTGCGCACCGCGCAAGAAATCGTCGTCGCGCGAGACGATCGCGTATGTGCCGTCGTCGGTGTCGGTCTCGCTCGGCCGCCCACGCCCGTTCTCGTCGGTGACCGACACGAGGTGTGGATGCAGCGGCTGGCCGTTGTACGCCGTCGGGATCAGCCGACGGATGCCGTGGTTCTGATCGGCGTCGGGAAACTGCGCGACGAGCGTTTCTACCACCCGCAGTCGGCTGGTGCCGTCGCTGCCGCGCGTCAGCGTGTAGTCGGCCGTCATCGACGAGAACGTGAAATCGTCGACACCGGTCTGTGCTGCCGAGGCGGGCGCGACGGGCACGAGAAGAAGTGACACCAGCAACGCACCGAAAAGTCCCGCCAGTCTTACTCTCACCCGCCGCATAGGCTCAGCCTAAACGGCGCTACAACTGCCGCCCAGTACAGTGGACGCCATGACCGATCGTCGCCTCGCCGTGGCTGCGTGGGAGAGCCTTTTTCGCGCCCAGCACGAGATTCTGCGCGAGATCAGCGACGACTTCAGCGAAGAAGAGCTGACACAAGCCGAGTACGACGTGCTGCTCACCGTTGTACGCGGCGACGACAGCGCCGCGCGGTTGCGCGACGTCACCGCCAATATGCTGATCAGCCAGCCGAGCGTCTCCCGACTCGTCGACCGCATGGTCGCCCGCGGCCTCATCAGCAAGTGCGCCGACCCGCTCGACGGCCGCGGAGCGATCGTGCGCGCCACCGAAAAGGGCGCGAGCGCGTTTCGTCGAATCGCGACGACCCACGGGCGCTCGATCGCCGAGCGTATGTCGGTACTCAACGACGAAGAACTCGCGCACCTGCACGAACTGACCGCGAAGCTGCGCGGCGCGTAGAACCGGAGCCCGTCGCCGCAGACGCGAACCGCCCCGGTCCGAGACGGACACGAGGCGGTTCGACGATTGAGCGATTACTGCTCGACGGGCTGCGGCTCCTGCGACGACTCGTGCGCCTGGATCGTGCCGGCCGAGCCATCGGCGACGACCTGGATCTTGCGCGGCTTCGCCTTCTCGCTCACGGGGATCGTCACCGTCAGCACACCGTTGCTGTACGTGGCGGCGATGCCGTTGGTGTCGATGCCCTGGCCGAGGTTGAGCTGACGCAGGAAGCTCGCGGTCTCGCGCTCGCGCGTGATCCACTTCACACCCTCACGGTCGCTCAGCGTGCGCTCGGCGCGGATCGTCAGCAGCTGGCCGTCGACGTCGATGTCGACCGAACCGGGATCGATACCCGGAAGGTCGGCGCTCAGCACGTAGTGGTCGCCGTCGCGGTAGAGGTCCATCGGCATCCGGCGCGGTCCGCGGCGCGTGTCGAAGAAGCCAGCCGCGAGGCGGTCGAGGTCACGGAACGGGTCATACGTGGCCATTGTTTTCTCCTTCATCTCGATGAGTCTGAAAGTTGAGCCCTTGCGGCTCAACTAGGTTCAGATTAGCACTCGAGGCGGGAGAGTGCCAACGGTTCACGCAGGGCGAACGCGGCGAAAATCAGCACTCGACGACATTGACCGCGAGACCGCCTTCGCTGGTCTCCTTGTACTTCGTCGACATGTCGATGCCGGTCTGACGCATCGTCTCCACGACGGCGTCCAGCGGCACATAGTGCGTGCCGTCACCGCGCAACGCGAGCCGGGCAGCGGTCACCGCGGTCGATGCGGCGATCGCGTTGCGTTCGATGCAGGGGATCTGCACGAGCCCGCCCACCGGATCGCAGGTGAGCCCCAGGTGATGCTCCATCGCGATCTCGGCGGCGTTCTCGATCTGTCGGTTCGTACCGCCCATCACCGCGGTCAGCCCTCCGGCAGCCATCGCGCATGCGGAGCCGACCTCCGCCTGGCACCCGCCCTCGGCGCCCGAGATCGACGCGTTCGCCTTGAACAGCGATCCCAGGGCCGTGGCCGTCAACAGGAAGCGACGGATGCCGCGGCGCCGATTCGCCTCGGCCAGCGCTTGTGACGATACGACATCGGAAGACGACGCATCGCCCTCCTGGGCGTGCAGCCCGAGCAGCGCCGAGCCCACGAGCTCGCCGTACGGTGTGACCGCATTCTCGGCGCCGAGTCCGGCATCGGCCATGAAGCGCCACCAGTACATCGCGACGGCCGGGAGGATGCCGGCGGCACCGTTGGTCGGAGCCGTGACCACCCGACCTCCGGCCGCATTCTCCTCGTTGACCGCGAGCGCGAACGCCCCGAGCCACTCCCCCGGCAGTTCACGGCCGGTAGCCTCGACGCTCTCCAGTTGCGCGCGGATCGCGCCCGCCCGACGCTTCACCTTCAACATGCCCGGCAGCACACCGTCGGCATGCAGACCGGCGTCGACACACGCGGCCATCGCATCCCAGATGGCGTCCAGACCCTCCGCGACCTCGCTCTCCGAGCGCAGCGCCTCCTCGTTGCGGCGCGCGACCTCCGCGATCGTCAGGCCGTATTCGTCGCAGACATCCAGCAACTGCGCCGCTGTCGAAAAAGGAAGCGGGGTGGATGCCGCGGCCACCGCACTCGCCTCGCCCTCGCGACGGATGAACCCGCCGCCGATCGAGTAGTAGGTGTCTTCGCAGATGACGGTGCCCGCACCATCCCGCGCGATCAGGGTCATCGCGTTGGGGTGACCGGGCAGACGCGTGCGCGGAGCGAGCACGATGTCATCGCGCGCGAACGCGACGGC
>CAUPYO010000251.1:0-4125 GCA_963515565.1 uncultured Microbacterium sp. | reverse complement strand
GGATCTGCCTCTGCGTAGACGGTCACCGAGATCGAGTTGCCGGGGACGAGACCGTCGTAGCGGGTGACCCGTGCCCACGCTGTTTTACATTCGTGGGACATCAGAAGTTCCAGCACAGCCCCTCCGGCTCTGATCTCGCTGGCGATCACGACTCTGTCCTTGAAGCACGGTGTCTCGTTCGGATCTTGTCCTGTTTCAGCGACGAATGCTGCAGGAGTGGTTGTGGGCCCGGGAGTTCGGACGACTGTGGCAGCGACCCACGTCACCCCGCTGGCGGCGACGGCCGTGACGGCCATCGCCAAAGCAGCTAGACGTAATGAGATCTGTCGCGGTCGATACCCCGAAGGTGAAGGGCGTGGTTGAGGAGGCCGGAGCTTCTGATGGCGTGACAGCCAGGACTTCACGTCGCCCCCGAGAACCTCGACAAGCGCCATGACGGTCTTCTCCGTGGGAAACCGGTCGCCCCGGAAGGCCTCAGAGATCACCGACTTAGAGATACCAGTCTGCTTCTGGAGGTAAACCAGCGTCGGGTCACCACGGCCCCGTCTTAGGGCACGAAGGTCGGTTGCGAATGCAGCAATAGAGTCCACGTCACTTGTGGGCACGGGTGGTTCCTTCCTTACAACGTCAAAGTACACGTACGCATGTCAAGCGTTCTTCTCGGTCGTAGCTTGCGCTTCGGGAGACAGCCTGCATCCCGACGCCGAGCTGTACGCCGAGATCGGCCGGCGCTTCGCCGCCGCCGTGTTCGGTGAGGACGGGCTGGTTCCGCGACCCGGACTAGGCTGAAACTGCCCGCCTTCGCGCGAGCGGAGGAGACATCGTGAACCCGACCGAGCAAACGCTCCTGTTCGCCGCGAGCGGCGCGGTGCTGGTGAGCACCCTGGTGGTCTTCATCGTGCAGTACGTGCGCGGACGTGGACGCGATGGAGGCGACAGCTGATGGCCGTGGTGCTCATTCTGACTGCGATGGCGCTGCTGATCCTCGCCCTCGTGCTGTTCGTGCGCGGGCGCCGCGACGCCCCGCAGGGCACGCCGCTGCCGAACGGGCGCGGCATCCTGCTGCTGACTCTCGCGGGCCTCGCGCTCGCGCTGGCGTCGCAGCTGCCGGTCTTTCACTGAGCGAGACTCGCTGAGCGGAGTTCAGCCAGCGGCGGCGGGCAGCCAGAGCGTCATCCGCAGCTCCTCGTCGGGAATGTGGAGTACCTCGTAGCGCCAGGCCACCACGTCGCCCGCGGCCGTGCGCACGTGGGTGATCGCGGCACGCCGCCGCTGCACGAGGTGCTCGGACCACCACGCGGAGAAGAGCGGGCTCGCCGCGCTCAAGTCGGCGACCAGCGCCCGCAGTTCGGGGTCGTGCAGGTCGTCGGCGTTAGCGGCGCGGAGGTGAGCGACCGCGCCGCGGGCGAGGTCTTCCCACTCCACGAAGGTCTCGCGCGCCCGGGCATCCGTCATGAGGTAGCGGCACGTGTTCCGCTCGCCGGGTTCCTGCTCCGCGAACCCGCGATACAGGGCGAGGCCCTCGGCGTTGGCGGCCACCATGTTGCTCACTCGGTCAAGCACATACGCCGGTCGCGGCGACACCGCGTCGACCAGAGCGCTCATCCGCGCAGCGAGCTCCAGATCGCCGGAGTGCTCGTCGCGCGGCGGGGCCGACGTCGCGTCGCGCAACCGGAAGATGTGGCGCCTCTCGTCGTCCGACAGGTGCAACTCGCGCGCCAACGCGTGAATCACCGCATCGCTCGGGCGCAGCTCCCGCCCCTGTTCGAGCCGAACGTAGTAGTCGACGCTGATGCCGGCCGCAGCGGCCACCTCTTCGCGGCGCAGCCCAGAGATACGTCGCCGTCCGACGGCGGATTTCGGACGGGGATCGAGTGCGGCATCCGTGCGACGTGCGCGCAGGAAGTCGCCGAGTTCGCTGGACATCTGTCGCTTCTCCCTCGGCGTGTGGACGGCTGGGTGGGTGTGCAACTCCTAGGAGGAGTGCGGTCTCCCGCCCGCGGGTCGCATCCGCAAAAGTGGATCCAGACAACTCCCGCGTGAAAGGTCATCCTATGGCGACGTACACCCATGGCCACGACGAGTCGGTGCTGCGCTCGCACCGCTCCCGCACGGCGGAGACGTCGGCCGCCTACCTTCTGCCGCTGCTGACCTCGACAGATCGTCTCCTCGACGTGGGAGCCGGACCGGGAACGATCACGGTCGACCTCGCCGAGCGCGTCGGCCACGTTACGGCGACCGAGGTCGGCGAGGCGGAACTCGACCTCACGCGCGCCGCCGCCGCCGAGCGCGGGACAGCGAACATCGACTTCCGCACCGCCGACGTGCACGCGCTCCCCTTCGACGACGACACGTTCGACGTGACGCACGCCCACCAGGTTCTGCAGCACGTGGGCGACCCGGTGCAGGCGCTGCGCGAGATGGCGCGGGTCACGAAGCCCGGCGGCATCGTCGCGGTGCGCGAAAGCGACTACGCGGGCTTCTGCTGGTGGCCGCAACTGCCCGCACTCGACCACTGGCTGAGCGTCTATTACGCGGCCGCCCGCGCGAACGGAGGAGAACCGGATGCCGGAAGACGTCTGCTGTCGTGGGCGCACGCAGCAGGGCTCCGCGACGTGCAGGCCACCTCGAGCACCTGGTGTTACGCGACGCCGGCAGACCGTGCGTGGTGGGGCGGGATGTGGGCCGACCGCATCCTGAACTCCGCCATCGCCCCGCAGCTGACCACGTCGGGCATCGCCACCACGGCAGACCTCCACGAGATCAGCGACGCGTGGAGGGCGTGGGCCGCGGATGACGACGGCTGGATCTCGCTGCTGCACGGCGAGATCATCTACCGCGTGCCGGCCGCCGGTGCGGCTACTGCGCCTGCAGCCCCAGGTCGTCGAGGTCGATGAGCGAGCGCCATTCGTAACCGGCGGCCTCGACTGCGGCTTGGGCGCCGGTCTTGCGGTCGACAACGGTCACCACCGCGACGATCTCGGCACCGGCAGCGGCAGCGACCTCGGCGGCCTTCAGCGGCGAGCCGCCTGTGGTCGAGGTGTCCTCCACGATCACGACGCGCTTGCCTGCGACCTCGGCGCCCTCGATCTGACGACCGCGGCCGTGATCCTTGGGCTCCTTGCGCACGACGAACGCGTCCATGGGAGTGCCGGCGGCGACCGACGCGTGCATCACCGCGTTCGCGATCGGGTCTGCGCCCAGGGTCAGGCCGCCCACGGCATCCACGTTCAGGTCGCGTACCGCGTCGAGCACGAGGCGGCCGATCGCGGGCGCCGCGCGGTGGTCGAGCGTCAGCTTGCGCATGTCGACGTAGTACGTCGCCTTCTTGCCGCTGGAGAGCGTGAAGTCGCCGTGGAAGACGGCGTCGGCAGCGATCAGGTCGATGAGGGCGCGGCGTTCGGACTCGAGCTCGGGCGTGGAGGCGGCGGTCATGCACACGAGTCTACGGACGAGAAGAACCGGGATTATTTCCGCAGCATCTCCGCCCGCGGCATCCGCCCCTCGCCCTAGAGTCGGGAACGTCACCCGACGCGGTGCCCGGCCGCGCCCGGACGCCCCGCCGGACCCGATCGAAGGAGCACCATGGCCCGCATCGGCATCGTCCGCGAGCGAGAAGGCGAGACCCGCGTCGCCGCCTCCCCCACCACCGTCGGCAAGATCCGCGCACTCGGGTACGACGTCGTGGTCGAGACCGGCGCGGGGGCTGCGTCGTCGTTCCCGGATGCCGCGTACACCGCCTCAGACGCCACCGTCGCCGCCCGCGACGAGGCCTGGGGCGCCGACGTCGTCCTGTCGGTCGCAGCTCCCACCAATGCCGAGATCGCGCTCCTGCAGCCGGGTGCGACGCTCGTCGGCATCCTGGCTCCCGCGCTCAGCCCCGACCTGCTCGCCGCCCTCGCGGCCCGCGGAGTGACGGCCCTCGCAATGGATGCGGTGCCGCGCATCTCGCGCGCGCAGTCGATGGATGTGCTCAGTTCGATGGCGAACATCGCCGGCTACCGCGCCGTCGTCGAGGCCGCGAACGAGTTCGGCCGCTTCTTCACGGGGCAGGTCACCGCTGCCGGACAGGTGCCACCCGCAAAGGTCCTCGTCGCCGGAGCCGGCGTCGCCGGCCTCGCCGCG
>CAUPYO010000250.1:0-4127 GCA_963515565.1 uncultured Microbacterium sp. | reverse complement strand
GGCGTGACCGGTGCGACGGCGCTTCCCTTCGTTGCACCATCAGCAACCCTGCGGCCCCCGCCTGGCGTGGCACCCCAGGGTCGGCGCCTGCGCCGCGGCATCCCGTGGGTCACCCTCATCCTGGTGGCCGGCTTCTTCCTGATCTTCGTGCTCACACAGTTCGGCGGCGCACTGAGCCTGCTGTTGCGCTGATTCCGGTCGCCGAGGCATGCGCTGCCGAGATCAGCATCCGCGGTCGAAACATCAGCCGCGCGTTCTGATTTCTGCAGCGCGGGTAGGTCGTGCCGGTCCGCTCAGCCGCGCGCGGCGCGCCAGGCCTCGCGCCGGGCGGCCTGCTCGGCGGGATCGGGCACCGGAAGCGACGCGATGAGCTTGCGCGTGTAGTCGTCCTGCGGGTCGCCGAGCACCTGCGCGGTCGGCCCCGTCTCGGCGATCGTGCCCTTGTGCAGCACGACCACGCGATGGGCGAGCATGTCGACGACCGCCAGATCATGCGTGATGAAGAGGGTCGCGAACCCGAACCGCTCCTGCAGCTCGGCGAACAGCTCGAGCACCCGCGCCTGCACCGACACGTCGAGCGCGCTGGTGGGCTCGTCGGCGATGAGCAGCTGCGGATCGAGCGCCAGACCGCGCGCGAGCGAGGCGCGCTGGCGCTGACCTCCCGACAGCTCGTGCGGGAAGCGGTCGCCGAACGCCTTGGGCAGCTGCACGGCCTCGAGCAGCTCGTCCACCCGGTCGCGGGCCTCCGCGGCATCCCGCGCCCCGCCGTGCACGATCAGCGGCTCCGCGACGTTCTGCGCGATGGTCAGCAGCGGGTTGAAGCTGGTGGCCGGGTCTTGGAAGACGAAGCCGAGGTCCTTGCGGTGCGGCCGGAACTGCCGCTCCTTGACCCCGTTCATCTCGACTCCGAGCACCCGCAACGACCCACCGGTGACGGGGGTCAGGCCGGCGATGGCACGCCCGATCGTGGTTTTTCCCGACCCGCTCTCACCGACGAGGCCCACGACCTCGCCCGGGGCGATCGAGAAACTCACGCGGTCGACGGCCCGGAAGCCGGCGCGACGCAGCCGTCCGGCGTATTCGATGACCAGATCGGATGCCGCGACCACGGGCGTCGCGGTGGCCGCCCCCGCCGGCAGCTGGCGGTCGACGATCTCCAGGCGCGGCACGGCCGCCAGCAGGCGCTTGGTGTAATCGTCCTGCGGGTTCGCGAAAATCTCCGCGACGGGCGCCGTCTCGACGACCTCGCCGTTGAGCATCACCGCGACACGGTCGGAGAGGTCGGCGACCACACCCATGTTGTGGGTGATCAGCACGATCGCCGTGCCGTCCTCGTCGCGCAGGCGCCGCAGCAGGTCGAGGATCTCGGCCTGCACCGTGACGTCGAGTGCGGTCGTCGGCTCGTCAGCGATGATCACGGTCGGATCGAGTGCGAGCGCGGTCGCGATGACGATGCGCTGCTTCTGACCGCCGGAGAACTGGTGCGGGTAGTCGTCGACGCGACGCTCGGGCTCGGGGATGCCGACGCGTCCGAGCATCTCGATCGCGCGCTCGCGCGCCTGCTTCTTCGTGTACTTCCCGTGGGCGCGCAGGCCCTCGGCCAGCTGCCAACCGACGGTGAACACGGGGTTCAGCGCGGTCGAGGGCTCCTGGAAGATCATCGCCGCCTTGGTGCCGCGCACGCGCCGCAGCGCCTCACGGTCAAGGCCCACGACATCGGTGCCGTCGAGCACGACCGCCCCCTGGGTAAGAGCCGTCTCGGGCAGCAGGCCCAGGATGGTGCGGGCCGTGACGGTCTTGCCGCTGCCCGACTCGCCCACGATGGCGAGCACCTCGCCGGGGCGGACGTCGAGGCTCACGTCACGCACGGCGTGCACGTCGCCGCCGTCGGTCGCGAAGGTGACGTCGAGGCCGCGAATGTCGACGACGGGCGTCTCGGATGCCGAGGCCATCACTCCACCTCTCCCATGAACTCGCGCGAGGCCGGTTGGCTCGCCGCGACGGCATCCGCCGGTGTCGGAGCCTTTTTCGCCGAACCCGCCCGGCGCCGCGCGCGCAGGCGCGGGTCGGCGAGGTCGTTGAGGCTCTCGCCAATGAGGGTGATGCCCAGCACCGTCATCACGATCGCGATGCCCGGGGGGATCGCGGTCCACCAGATGCCGGCGGCGACGTCGCTGATCGACTTGTTGAGGTCGTAGCCCCATTCGGCGGCGACCGTCGGCTGAATGCCGAACCCGAGGAAGCCGAGGGCAGCGAGCGTGGAGATCGCCTCGGATGCGTTGAGGGTGACGATGAGCGGCAGTGTGCGCGTCGAGTTGCGCAGCACGTGGCGGAACATGATGCGCGGTGTGGACGCGCCGATCACCTTGGCCGACTCGACGAAGGCCTCGGTCTTCACGCGCACGACCTCGGCGCGCACGACACGGAAGTACTGCGGAATGAACACGACCGTGATGGATGCCGCCGCCGCCAAGATCCCCGGCCACAGCCCGGACTGTCCGTTGTTGATCGCGATGGCCACGACGATCGCGAGCAGAAGGGTCGGGAACGCATAGATCGCGTCAGCGACGACGACGAGCGTGCGATCGACCCAGCCCCCGAGATAGCCGGAGACGAGACCCAGCAGGATGCCGAGGAACACCGACATCGCGATCGCGACGATCACGACCATCAACGCCGTCTGCGCGCCCCAGATCACACGTGAGAGCACGTCGTAGCCGCCGACGGTGGTGCCGAGCAGGTGCTCGGCACTCGGCGGCTGCTGCGCACCGAAGTTGCCGTCGGCTCCGTCCAACTGCGCGTAGCCGTACGGCGCGATCAGCGGCGCGAGGATGGCACAGAGCACGAAGATGCCGGTGAGCACGAGGCCCGCGACGAGCATGCCGCGCTGCAGGCCGACGCTCTGGCGCAGTTGGTGGACAACCGGCATCCGGTCGATGAGGCGAGGCTTGGTCATGTCCGCATCCCTCCTCAGTACCGGACCCGCGGGTCGATGAGCGCCGCGATGATGTCGACGGCGAAGTTGGTCAGGGCGACGATGATCGCGATCATCGCGACGATGCCCTGCACGGCGACGAAATCGCGAGAGCCGAGGTATGCCGCCAGCTGGAAGCCGAGACCCTTCCACTCGAAGGTCGTCTCGGTGAGCACGGCGCCGCCGAGCAGCAGGGCGATCTGCAGGCCGATGACAGTGATGATCGGGATGAGCGCCGGCTTGTACGCGTGCGTGCGCACCAGTCGGCGCTCGCGCACTCCGCGGGAGCGGGCGGCGTCGATGTAGGGCATGTTGTAGGTGCCGATGACGTTGGTGCGCACCAGACGCAGGAAGATGCCGGCGGTGAGCAGGCCGAGCGTGAGGGCCGGCAGCACCGCGTGCAGCAGCACGTCCTGCACGTAGGCGGGGTTGCCGGAGGCGATCGCGTCGATCAGATAGATGCCGGTGCCGCCGTTGCGGCCGATCGCCAGCTCGGTGCGCACGCTCGCCCGGCCCGAGATCGGCAACCAGCCGAGCCAGACGCCGAAGACGAGCTTGGCGACCAGGCCCGCGAAGAAGACCGGGGTCGCATAGAAGAGGATGGCGCTCACGCGCAGCACGGCGTCGGGCCAACGGTCACGCAGTGCCGCCGCCACCATTCCCAACGGGATGCCGACGATGAAGGCGATCACGAGCGAGTAGAGCACGAGCTCGAGGGTCGCGGTGCCGTAGGTGGCGATGACCTGAACGACGGGCTGGTTGTCGGTGATGGTGGTGCCGAAGTCGAACGTGAAGATCCGGCCGAGGTACTCGACGTACTGCACGAGGATCGGCCGGTCGTAGCCCGCCTCGTGAATGCGCTCGGCCAGCTGATCAGCCGGCAGGCGCCCGCCGAGGGCCGCCGTGATCGGGTCGCCCGTGAGGCGGATGAGGAAGAAGACGAGCGTCACCAGGATGAGCACGGTCGGGAAGATCAGCAGGAACCGGATCAGGATGTACCGGCCCAACGCCGATCCGGAACCGGTCTTTCGCACTTCCAGTGCGGGAGGCGGCTCGGCGATGGAGGATGCCGCGACGGTGCTGGTCATGGATGCCTACTCTACGGACGGCGGGCGTTTCGACTCGCTGCGCTCGCTCAACGACCGGGGAAAGG
>CAUPYO010000249.1:0-4137 GCA_963515565.1 uncultured Microbacterium sp. | reverse complement strand
GGGTCGCGCAGGGCGAGTCCGGCGAGAACATGCGGCGCGACGAAGCGCAGGATGGTCGGTCCCACCGCGGTGGTCACGACGTCAGCGGTGGCGATCTCGTCGATCAGCTCCTGCGCGTCGGTCGCGCTGTTGATCGCGCGGAAGCCGGTGACGACCGTATCGCGCGCCCCGTCGCCGACTTCGTGCACGGTGTACTCGTCGGCCGCGTTGATGGCATCGACCAGGGATGCCGCGACATCCGAGAACACCAGCTCGTAGCCGCCCTGGTGCAGCAGCAGGCCGACGAAGCCGCGGCCGATGTTGCCGGCGCCGAAGTGGACGGCCTTCATCAGTCGTTCACCGTCGCGAGCAGCGCGAAGAGGTCTTCGGGCGAGCCGGCGGCCTTCAGACGTGCCACCTCTTCGTCCTCGGAGAAGATGAGGGCGATCTGCGACAGAATGTCGAGGTGCTCATCGCCCTTGCCGGCGATGCCGACGACGAAGCTCACCTTCTCGCCGTCCCAATCGACGCCGCCGTCGTAGCGGACGAAGGAGAGCGCGGAGGCGAGAATGGCGTCCTTCGTCTCGTTGGTGCCGTGCGGGATCGCGAGTTCGTTGCCCATGTAGGTGGACACGGTCTGCTCGCGCTGACGCATGGCGTCGAAGTAGGCCGGCGTGACCGCCCCGGCGGCGTGGAGGATGTCGGCGGCTTCGCGCATCGCCTCTTCCTTGGTGACCGATCCCGGGTGGATCCGGACCTGGCCGACGTTCAGTACTTCGCGTGACATGTCATCCTCGTCTCTGTTCATGGCGTCGCCCCGGCATCGTACGTCGAGACGGTTGTGCATCGGGCGAAAGCCGCGGGGCCGGGGCATCACGCATCCCGTCCCCGCGGCGGTCGCTACGGCCCTGAGTTCTCAGGCCTGGTTCTTCTGCTGCTGGACCACCAGATCCACGACCTCGTCGTACTTCGGCGAGTTCATGAAGTTGTCCACCGACACGTGCGTCGCGTTCGGTGTGCGCCCGCGGGCGCGGTCGGTCAGCTGCTGCTGGGTGATCACGAGGTCTTCGCTGCCGTCGAGGTTCGCGATCGCCTTGTTCGTGACGGAGACGTCTTCGACGCCCGCCTTCTTGATCTTGTTGCGCAGGACACTCGCACCCATGGCGGACGACCCCATGCCGGCGTCGCACGCGAACACGATGTTCTTCACGCGTCCGGCCGGCGCGAGGGTCCCGGTCGGGGCGGCGTCAGCGGCCTGATCGACCGACAGCGACGTCTGGTCGACTTCGCGTCCCGCACCCGCCGCGGCCCCGGCCCGCAGGCCCGACAGAGCGTCGGAGCTCTTGCCCTTGTTGGCCTCGGTCTGGGCGATCGCGGCTTCGAAGGACGCGGTCGAGTCTGCCTCGGCGGCGAGGTCGCGCTTGCGCGAGGCCCGCAGAATCACGGCGCTCAGCAAGAACGTCACCGCCGCCGCCACGATCACGGAGAGGTAGACGACGAGCAGGTTGCCGGCGCCGGGGCCGATTGCTGCCGCAGTGACGGCGATGATGCTGCCCGGGGCCGCGGGGAAAGCGAGTCCGCCGCCGAACAGCATGTTCGTCGTGACACCCCCTGCACCGCCGGCGATGAGGGCCAGGATCGTCATCGGCTTGCTCAGCGCGTACGGGAAGTAGATCTCGTGGATGCCGCCGAAGAACTGGATGATGATCGCACCCGGCGCCGAGGCCTTTGCTGCGCCCACACCGAAGAACGTGAAGGCGAGCAGCAGACCAAGACCGGGGCCGGGGTTGGCCTCGATGAGGAACAGGATCGACTTGCCCGTCTCGGTCGCCTGCTGGATGCCGAGCGGAGTGAACACGCCGTGATTGATGGCGTTGTTGAGGAACAGCACCTTCGCGGGTTCGACGATGATCGACAGCAGCGGCAGCAGGTTCACGTCGACGAGCCACCCGACGATGCCGCCGAGGAACGTGCTGACACCCAGCATGATCGGGCCGAACGCGAAGAAGCCGACGATCGCGAGAATCATCCCGAGGATGCCGGCGGAGAAGTTGTTGACCAGCATCTCGAAGCCCGGCTTGATCTTGCCGTCCCACAGCTTGTCCATCTGCTTGGTGATCCACGCCGCGAGCGGACCCATGATCATCGCGCCGAGGAACATCGGGATGTCGGTCCCGACGATCACGCCCATGACCGCGATCGAGGCGACGACGCCGCCGCGGGCACCGTAGACCATGCGGCCACCGGTGTTCGCGATCAGCAGGGGCAGGAGGTACGTGACCATCGGACCGACCAAGCCCACGTACGCGGTGACGTCGCCGCTGGCGAGTGCGGTCATCGCGCCGTTCCATCCGATGGTGGCCGAGTTTCCGCCCCCGCCGATGATTTCGGCGACGGGAGACCAATGCCACCCGAAGGGGCTCTCCGCACCGAAGAAGCCCTTCGTGATGAAGAGCATGGTGATGAAGCCCCAGGCGATGAAGGCCGCGATGTTGGGCATGATCATGCCCGACAGGAAGGTGCCGAATCGCTGCACGCCGACGCGTGCGCGATTCACCCCCGTCGGAGTCGTGGACGCCATTGTCATTGTCATTGTTCCCTTCGGGTCGTCCCCCGCCGTCAGGCGGCGGAGCTCTCTGCAGCGGCCTGTGCCGCTGCTCGTGCGGAAGCCGCGTCATCGGCGGCGAGGGCGGCGGCGGCGATGCGCTCGGCATCTTCACGCGTGTACTGCAGCAGCGAGGCGCGAACGTCTGCCAGCGCGGTGGGTGCCATCGACAGCGTCGTCGCGCCAAGACCGACCAGCACGACCGCGAGCAGCGGGTCGGCCGCGGCCTCGCCGCAGATGCCCACGGGCTTGCCGTTGGCTTTGCCGCCGTCGGCGGTCATCTTGATCAGCTGCAGCACGGCGGGGTGCCACGGGTCCTGGTACGACGCGACCGAACCGAGCAGGCGGTCGGCGGCGAGCGTGTACTGGGTGAGGTCGTTGGTGCCGATCGAGGCGAAGTCCGCGAGCTGCAGGATGCGCTTCGCCTGGATCGCCGACGAGGGTACCTCGACCATCACGCCAGCGGTCTTGATGCCGTACTCCTTGGCGAGAGTCACGAAGTATCCGGCCTCTTCGACGGTGGCCACCATCGGCGCCATCACCCAGAGGTCGGCGTCGGTTGCGGCATCCGCGTTGGCGAGGGCGGTCAGCTGCTCTCGCAAGATGTCCTCGCTCGCGCGGAGGGCACGCAGGCCCCGCAGGCCCAGGGCCGGGTTGTCCTCGTGGGCGTCATTGAGGAAGGCGAGGGGCTTGTCGGCGCCGGCGTCGAGCGCGCGGACGACGACCTTCTTGCCGGGGAACGCCTGCAGCAGCTCGGTGTACGACGCCGTCTGCTCGTCGACGGTCGGCGCCTGCGTGGCGGAGAGGAAGAGGAACTCGGTGCGGAACAGCCCCACGCCCTCTGCGCCGAGCTCTACCGCCTCTGCGGCACCGCCGGGCTTGCCGAGGTTGGCCAGCAGCGGAACGGCGGAGCCGTCCTTGAGGGCGCCCGGCGTGAGGGGAGCGGATGCCGCGGACGCACGCGCCGCGGCGCGGTTCTCGGCTTGAGCCAGCTCATCGGGCGTCGGGTCGGTGGTCACCACGCCCTTGGCGGCATCCACGATGACCGTCTGTCCATCGACGAGTTCCTTGGCAGCTGCGGCGCCGACGATCGCGACGATCGACTTCTCGCGGGCGAGGATCGCCGTGTGCGAAGTGGGGCCGCCATCGGTGGTGACCAGAGCGAGCACCTGGTCGAGATCGAGCAGAGCGGTGTCGGCGGGCGCGAGGTCCTTGGCGACGAGCACGAACGGGTGGCCCGGGTCGGGCACGCCCGGAGCAGGCAGGCCGCGCAGGCGGGCGATCACGCGCTGGGCGACGTCGTCGAGGTCGGCGGCGCGCTCGCCCAGATAGCCGCCCATCGCGGCCAGGGTGTCGCGGAAGCTCGCGAACGCGTCGTAGACGGCGAACTCGCCGGTCTTGCCGGCGCCGACTCGCGTGGAGACCTCGGTGTCGAGCGTGGGGTCCTCGGCCATCATCGCCTGCGCCTCGAGCACCTCGCGGGCGAGGCCGCCGGCCTTCGCGCCGCGCTCCTCCAGCTCGCGGGCGACGGCCGCGACGGCCTCGCGCACACG
>CAUPYO010000248.1:0-4168 GCA_963515565.1 uncultured Microbacterium sp. | reverse complement strand
GCGCTGACCGTCGCGGCGATCGAGGTGCCCCGGAACATCCGCGCCCGCGGTGCGCGCCGTGCCGTGCGGTGCGCCTGTGAGCCGCCGCCGAGCAGCGCACGCACGGGGGCGAACGTGTCATTGGTGACGCGGCCCGTCCAGGTGAGGTTCCACAGCGCGTCGACGACGGCCTGCTCGCTGGTCGCCTCGGTCATCCCGGCGAGCTGCCCCGCGAAGTAGGCGCCTCCCGCGCCGAGCGCATCGAGGATGCGCTGCTCGAGCGCCGACGGCGGCTCGGGGTCGTCGGGGAGCGTCAAGGTGAGTGGAACCGCGTCGATCGGGTGCAGGGCGATCCACCCGTCGCGTCCGGGCAGAGATCCGTGCCCCGACCAGACGACTTCGCCCGTCGAGGTCAGCTCGTCGAGCATCGCCGGGGCGTAGTCGCTCACCCGTGCGGGGAGCACGAGTGATTCCCAGGCGCTCGCCGGCAACGGCACCCCGGCGAGCCGCTCGATCGTCGCGAGCACTCCGTCGATGCCCTCCAGCGGTCGCCCGCCCGACGAGCCGCCGACATGCTGCCACGCGGGCAGGAAGCGCGCATATGACTCCGGTGAGACCGGCTCGACCGTGCCGCGGATCGCGGCCAGTGAGCGCAAGCGCAGTCGCCGCAGCACCTCGGTATCGCACCATTCCAGATCGTCCGCCGCCGAACGGCCGGCGCCGTCGGGTGCGGAGGGACCGGGATCCGGGAGGAAGAACCCGCTGGAAAGCCGCCCCTGAGATTCGAGTCGTTGCAGCGTCTGCCGCGCGACGGCGGTGCCGATGCCGAGCCGAACGGCGACGTCGGCGGTGCGGAACGGACCGTGTGTGCGTCCGTGGCGGGCCACCAGATCGGCGAGCGGGTCGGCGACGGGCTCGAGGAAGGCGAGGGGGATGCCGACCGGAAGCGCAGCGCCCAGAGCATCGCGCAGTCGACCTGCGTCTTCGATGGCGGCCACCCGCTCGACGCCGCCGATGCTCACGCGGATGGCGCGCCGCGCATCGATCAGCTCGTCGAGCAGCGCGCACGCCGTGTCCGGACCGGCAGCCGCGCTCTGCGCCGGGGCGGCATCAGTCTGCGGGTCAGGGTGCGGGTCGGGTGCGGGTGCGGGTTCGAGGCGGGCGGCGACCTCTGCGGCATCCATCGGCCCGAGCAGACGCAAGAGATCGGCGACACCCTCAACCCCGCGCGCGCGCCGGCTGGGGTCGAGACGTTGCGCCTCGAGCTCGAACTGCGCGATGACCGCGGGGTCGAGCAGTTCGCGCATCTCGACCTTGCCGAGCAGCTCGCCCAGCAGGGCAGGGTCGACCGAGAGCGCCGCGGCGCGACGCTCGGCGAGAGGAGAGTCGCCCTCGTACATGAACGCGCCGACATATCCGAAGAGCAGATCGCGGGCGAAGGGCGAGGGCTGGCTGGTCGTCGTCTCGACGAGGCGGATGCGGCGGTCGCCGATCGAGCGGGCGATGCGCAGTAGTGCGGGCAGGTCGTAGACGTCCTGGAGCACCTCGCGGAGCGTTTCGAGGATGATCGGGAACGTCGGGTGGTTCTTGGCGACTTCCAGCAGCTGGGCGGACTTCTGTCGCTGCTGCCAGAGCGGAGACCGCTTGTTCGGGTTCAGCCGCGGCAGCAGCAGGGCGCGCGCCGCGCATTCGCGAAAGCGCGAGGCGAACAGTGCGGAGCCGCCGACCTCGTCGGTGACGAGCTGCTCGAGCTCGTCGGGCTCGAAGACGAACAGCTCCGCGCCGGGCGGTTCGCTGTCGGCATCCGGCACCCGCGCGATGATCCCGTCGTCGCTGGCCACCGCCGATCCTTCGACGCCGAGCCGTTCGCGGATGCGGGCGTTGACGGCGAGAGCCCAGGGCGCGTGCACATGCATGCCGTAGGGGGAATGCAAGATGACGCGCCAGTCGCCGACCTCGTCGCGCGAGCGCTCGACGGTGAGCGTGCGGTCGGTGGGAAGGCTTCCCGTTGCTTCCTTCTGCTCGTCGAGGTAGGCCAGCAGGTTGGTGATCGCATTGTCGTCCAGCCCGGATCCGCGCAGGCGTTCGGTCGCCTTCTCGGCACCGGCGGCGGCGATCTCGCGCGAGAACTTCCCGAGAGCCTCACCCAGTTCGGCGGGACGGCCGAGGCCGTCGCCGTGCCAGAACGGCAGCTTCCCCGGCTGCCCGAATGCGGGCAGCACGTTCACACGGTCGTGGGTGATCTCGACGATGCGCCAACTGGTCGTGCCCAGGGTGAACACGTCATTGACGCGCGACTCGTAGACCATCTCTTCATCGAGTTCGCCCACGCGAGCGTTGCGGGTCTCACCGGCGACGAACACCCCGAACAGTCCGCGATCGGGAATCGTGCCACCGCTCGTGACGGCCACGCGCTGGGCCCCGGGCCGCGCGGTGAGAGTGCCGTGATCGCGATCCCAGACCAGGCGTGGTCGCAGCTCGGCGAACTCGTCGGACGGATACTTGCCGGCGAGCAGATCGAGGGTCGCCTCGTACGCCGAGCGGGGGAGCGTCCGGAAGGGGGCGGAGCGCCGCACGGTCTCGAACCAGCCCTCGACGTCGACCGGACCCACCGCGCACGCCGCGATGGTCTGCTGCGCGAGGATGTCGAGCGGGTTCTGCGGCACGCTGATCGCTTCGATCTGGCCTGCGAGCATCCGCTCGGTCACGACCGCGGTGTGCAGCACGTCGCCGCGGTGCTTGGGAAAGAGGGCAGCTCGACTGACCTCGCCCACCTGGTGGCCCGCACGGCCCACGCGCTGCAGACCGGAGGCGGCCGACGGCGGCGCCTCCACCTGGATCACGAGATCGACCTCGCCCATGTCGATGCCCAGCTCCAGCGAACTCGTTGCGACCACGCACCGCAGGATGCCGCGTTTGAGCTCGTCTTCGACCTGCGCGCGCTGTTCCTTCGACACCGAGCCGTGGTGGGCCTTGGCCAGTTCGGGGGGTGCTCCCGCGCTCGAGCCGGCTTGGGCCATGGTGGCCGCCGGCACGGTCGCATCGGGAAGGTCGAGGCCGAGGCGTTCGGCGTAGATCTCGTTGAGCCGGCCGGTCAGCCGTTCGGCGAGGCGCCGCGAGTTGGCGAACACGATGGTCGAGCGGTGCGCGAGCACGCGGTCGACAATCGCCTCCTCCACGTGCGGCCACACCGATCCCGTGACCTCGCTGGGCTGCGAGGGGGCGAACCAGTCACCGTCGCCCGCGGCATCCGCCTGGTCGGTTCCGGCGCCTTCGGCGGCGTGCGAGTCCGGGGCGCGCTCAGGGGGTGGCGGAGGGTTGAGCATGTCGGACATGGGCACGACGACACGCAGATCGAAGGCCTTCGTCGCGCGCGGGGCGACGATCTCGACCGGGGCGGAACCGCCGAGGAAGCGTGCCACCTCGTCGATCGGGCGCACGGTGGCCGACAGCCCCACCCGCTGCGCGGCGGCGCGATCGGGATCGTCACGGCGCCGCAGCGCGTCGAGGCGTTCCAGGCTGACCGCCAGATGCGCGCCGCGCTTGGTGGCCGCGACGGCGTGCACCTCATCGACGATCACCGTGTGCACGTCGCGCAACGTCTCGCCCGCCTGCGAGGTGAGCATGAGGTACAGCGACTCGGGGGTCGTGATGAGGATGTCCGGAGGTGCGGCGATCAGCTTGCGGCGGTCGGCCATCGGTGTGTCGCCGGAGCGGACACCGACCGTGACCTCCGGCAACGGGATGCCGAGACGCCGCGCGGCCTGACCGATGCCCACCAGCGGCGAGCGGAGGTTGCGCTCGACGTCGACCCCGAGCGCTTTCAGCGGCGAGATGTAGAGGATGCGGGTGCCCGCGGCATCCTTCTTGGCGGTTCGGGCCGGGGCGGCCTCGGGTGCGTGCACCTTCTCGCGGAACACCCGGTCGATCGCCCAGAGGAACGCCGACAGCGTCTTGCCCGACCCGGTGGGAGCGACGACGAGCGCGTGCTTGCCCGCCGAGATCGCGTCCCATGCACCTGCCTGGGCGCTCGTGGGTTGAGCGAAGGCGCCGCGGAACCAGTCCTGGGTCGCAGGACCGAACCGTTCCAGCACATCGGCCATCGCTCCATCATCGCGCGGACCTCCGACACGCGGGGGCGTGCTCGCGCCCGGCGAACACGCCCCCGTGACGGCGGAGCGTGCTCCGC
>CAUPYO010000247.1:0-4212 GCA_963515565.1 uncultured Microbacterium sp. | reverse complement strand
GCTTGCGGCCGGTCGGGGTCAAGCGCACCAGGCGCCGACGACGATCGTCAGCGGCATCCACCCGCAACACAAGCCCGCGCTCGCTCAGCCGGTCGACACGTTTGGTCAGGCCGCCGGTGGTCACCATGGTGTGATCGGCGAGGTCGCCCGCGGGGAGCTCGAACGGCGCCCCGGCGCGGCGGAGGGCCGCCAGCAGGTCGAACTCGGCCTCGCTGAGACCGAACTGCGCGTACACGGCCGTGATCTCGGTCGTGAGCGCGACGGCGAGACGATGGATGCGGCCGATCACCCCTTGCGGCGACGGGTCGAGGTCGGGGCGCTCGCGGCGCCACTGCTGCTGGATCAGGTCGACATGGTCAGGGCCGTGCACAGGGCTGGGGTCGACGTGCTGCGTCATGCCTCGACAATACCTTCCACGGAAGCTAGATTCTCTTCCATGGAAGATAAATCGAGTCGGTGGATGCTGATCACCGCGATCGCCCCCATCGCGTGGGGGAGCACCTACTTCGTGACCCGTCACCTGCTGCCGCCCGACGCGGCGCTGTGGGGCGCGGTCATCCGCTGCCTGCCGGCGGGTCTTCTCGTGCTGATGTTCGCGCGCCGCCTGCCCCACGGCGCCTGGTGGTGGCGCTCGTTCGTGCTCGGCGGTCTCACCGTCGGCGGCCTCAACGTGCTGGTGTACATCGCCGCACAACGCCTGGCGACGAGCCTCGCCGCGACGATCATGTCGGCGGCGGCGGCCGCCCTGCTGCTGCTCAGCTGGGTGATCCTGCGCCAGCGGCCCACGCTGCGCGCCGCACTCGGCGCGGGGCTCGGCATCGTGGGCGTCGTCGTCATGTTGCAGCCGGGCGGTGGCCAGGCGGACGGATGGGGGATCGCGGCATCCGTCGTGGCGATGCTGTCGTCGTCGCTCGGATTCGTACTGACGCGCCGCTGGGGTGCCGAGGTGCCGCCGCTCACCATGACCGCCTGGCAGCTGATCGCCGGATCGCTCCTCGTCGCACCGATCGCGATCGTCGTGGAGGGCCCGCCGCCCGCGCTCGACGCACCGGCGCTGCTCGGCTTCGCCTACCTCGTCCTCGTCGCCACCGCGCTCGCCTACACCGCGTGGTTCACGGGCCTGGCCCGCCTGCCCGGCGCGGTGCTCGGCGTGCTCGGACTGCTCAATCCGGTGACCGGCGTGCTGCTCGGGGTGATGATCGCGCACGAACCGTTCGGCCCCGCGCAGATGGTCGGGCTGGCTCTCGTGACGATCGGCGTGCTCGCCGGCACGCGCAACACCCGTGAAACTCGTGGGCGAGGAGCGGGGTCAGAGGTACGCGTCGACGGCGTGCGTCAGTGAAAGGAACCGGTCGTTGCGGGCCAGATCGTCGAGCAGCACGGCCCGCCCATCGGGGCCGGCCAGCGGGATCTGCCAGTTGGGGTACTCGCGGTCGGTGCCCGGCTGATTCTGCGTGCGCCGCTCGCCGACGGCATCCACCAGCGCCACGCCGAGCAGAAGAGAGGGGGATGCCGTGATCAGCACGTTCAGCGCCTCGATCACCTCCGCCTCCGACGGAGCGTCGCCGATGAGTCTCCGCTCGCGCAAGAGGGCCAGCATGGCGGTGCGCTCGGCATCCGCGTCGGCGAGCTCGTCCTCGACCGGTCGCGTGAGCAGTCCCAGCCGGGCGCGGAGGGCGACGTGCTCGTCGGCCAGGTACCCCGCGGTCGGGGGCAGATCGTGCGTGTTGACGGTGGCCAGCAGCGATCGCCGATACTGCTCGGGCGGGCGGAAGCCCTCACCCTCGCGCTCGAACCAGAGCACCGAGGTGCCCAGCACGCCGCGCGCCGCGAGGAAGTCGCGCATCCACGGTTCGACGTTGCCGAGATCCTCGCCGATGAGCACGGCGCCGGCGCGATGGGCCTCGAGCAGCAGCACACCGATCATCGCCTCGTGGTCGTACCGCACGTACGTGCCGGCGGCCGGGCCGAGGCCCGCCGGGATCCACCACAACCGGAAGAGCCCGATCACGTGGTCGATGCGCAGGGCGCCGGCGTGCCGCAGGAGCGTGCGGATCATGTCGCGCAGCGGCGCGTAGCCCGCCTCGGCGAGCGCCCGCGGCAGCCACGGCGGCTGGTTCCACGTCTGGCCCTGCTGGTTGTACATGTCGGGGGGAGCGCCCACCGCCATGCCGGTCGCGTACATGTCGCGCAGCGACCAGGCATCCGAGCCCTGCGGGTGCACGCCCACTGCGAGGTCATGCATGATCCCGATCGCCATGCCCGCTGCCTTCGCGGCCGCCTGCGCATCGGCGACCTGCTGGTCGGCGATCCACTGCAGCCACACGTGGAAGGCAACGCGGTCGGCGAGCGTCGTGCGCAGAGCGGCGACGAACGGCGAGCGGATGTCATCGGCCTCGGCGGGCCGCTGCCGCCCGGCGAAGTGCTCCTCGAGGGCGCACCAGAGCGCGAAGTCCTGCAGCGGCTGACCCTCACCGGCGGCGAACGCGTCGAGCTCCGCCCGGCGCGCGGGTGAGAGCGGCACCGCGAAGATCGCATCGAGCGCCACACGCTTGGCGGCCCAGACCGCGTCGCGGTCGAGGCGCGTCGCGTCGTCGTCGGTGGCGGCGACAGGCGCCCGCGCCGCCTCGACGACGGCACGTTCGGTGGGTGTCAGGTAGGCGACCTCGCGGATGTCTTCGGGCCGCACGTAGAGCGGCGCGATGAAGCGACGGGTCGCGGGTCGGTACGGCGACGGCTCGATCGGGCTGGTGACCTCGGCGGCGTGTACCGGGTTCACGAGCAGGAAGTCGGCGCCGCGACCGCCGGCGAGCGCGGCGAGGTCACCGAGGTCGGCGAAGTCGCCCAGGCCCCCCGATGCCCGCGAGCGCACCGAGTACAGCTGCGCCATCAGTCCCCATCCGCGCGAGCGGCCGGATCGGGTGGGCGGGTCACCGAGGCGGTCGGGCGTGATCACGAGGGGCGCGGATGCCGTGCGGTCGGCCTCTGCAGCGCCGAAGGCGCGCTGCTCAGCGTGCAGCGTGTGCCAGCCCAGGGGCAGGTCCGACGGCAGGGGCACCTCGACTCGCCACCGCAGAACGCCGTCGACGAGCCGGGCGGCGGGACGCTGCTCGGCGATCGCGATCGTCCGCTCCGAGCCGTCTTCGAGGGCGACCGTCAGCGCGACGTCGTGGCCGTCGAAGACGTGCAGGTGCAGCAGCCCGGTGCCGGCGCGGACAACGATCGACGCAGGCACCAGCTCCCGCCACACCCGCTCCTCCTCGGCGACGAGGGCCGCCGAGACCGCGGCATCCGTCGACGCATCGACGTGCATGGCGGCCAGCACCGCGCGCAGGGTGGATGCCGGGACGTGCACCCGATCGCCGAAGAACGACCAGTATTCGGTCGCGATGCCGTAGGCCGTCGCGAGCCGCACGAGATCGGGGGTGGGCGCGTCGTCGGTCATGTCGATCCTCCCTCGGCGCCCCGCGCGGACGTCTGCGCCCATCCTGACACCCCGCCCTGGCGTTCCGTATTCAGTCTGCGAGCAGGTGGCACCGCGGCCCGTCCCCGATAATCCGTGGCAACAGTGACAACAGTGGCGTCAGCATCGCACGCAGACTGACTACGGCACGGGTGACCGGGCAGCACGCAACGGTTTTGTCGTGCGCGACGACCGATACCCGCTCCCGCTCAGACCTCGAGCTTCTCGATGCGCCCGACCAGCCCGGCGCGCCGCGGCGAGCGCAGCGGCAGCATCTCGAGGGCCAGGCGCAGCACCTCCACGTCGTCGGCGCCGTCGTCGGTGTCGGCGTAGGCGAGCAGCACGTCGACGGAGGCCTCGGTCATCAGCGCATCGCGCAGGGCCAGCCGCACCGATTCGCGGAAGTCCTCCACCCCGGGCGCGGCCGAGTCGGGCAGCACCCGTCCGCGATACGCGGCGAGGGCGACCCGGTGGGCCCCGCGGCCGAGAAGCGCCACGACCTGATGCGCATCGGTGTGCAGTTCGGTCGTGAGGCGGTAGGGGCGGGATGCCGGGACCAGTTGCGGCGCCACACGATCGAGTACCTTGCGCAGGCGCACGAGTTCGGGGCGGAGGGTCCCTTCGGCGTCGTCCTCGCCGTAGACGAGGTGTCCGAGACGCTCGGCCGACAGACCCTGGCGGTGCACGGCGAGCATGAGGAGGATCTCGGCATGGCGGGCGGAGAGCTCCGTCACCGTGGCGCTGTCGGG
>CAUPYO010000246.1:0-4263 GCA_963515565.1 uncultured Microbacterium sp. | reverse complement strand
GGATCGGACGCACCCACAGCTCAGCCTCACAGCCTCGCCCGCAGGGCAACTTCTCTATCTTATCCCTCTCGCTTGGCTTGTCAAATCGGCGCTTCGGGATCTCAGATCCGCAGTGGCGACCGATGACGGCGTTCCGCGAGGGGGCTTCCCATCCTAGACCAGAAGTCTTGTTCTCTCTAGCGAGAGGTTTGGGATGGGGAGATGTTCTCCGCTTGAGGGGGCGAGACCTTCCGGCCCTTCGCTCTTCCCTGTGGGGCGAACGGGTATAAACATAGGTCGGATCCCACCATCGGGCAAATCACACCGGCATCCCGGGCGTGTCGGAGGTGAACAGTCGCTCCCGTCGGCTCGCGAGCGCCGTCACGCGCAGGCGGGGCCGCCTGCGGTCGTCTTCGCTTCGCGCAGCTAGGAGCCCGATACGGCGTCGGCAATTCCAGGGGCCCCGAGTCGATGCTCCGCGCCGCCCGTCTCGTGATCTTCCCCACCCCTCTCCGGCGCAGGCACCCGGCGCCCCTCCGCGGCCGGCGATACTGATCACATGGGCGTCACCAGCGCAGACCTCCCGCACTGCCCCCTGTGCGGCGATCTCCTGCGCTTCGAGGTTCTGGACGACGAGAAGTTCCTTGTGGCCTGGTCATGTCTGTCCTGCGGGCCGATCCGCACGACGGAGCCAGTCTGACGTCTCCCGATGCTCGCCCTCAGCGGCCAGCACCGAGGGGGTCGGCGCGTCGGCCGGGCATGACGAGGGCCGCTCCCAACGTCACGGCCACCAGAACGCTGACGTACACGGGGAACACCGCTGGCGCGCCGGCCGTCGCGTGGTACATGAGCGGGGCCGTGCCCCCGAACAGCGAATTGGCGACCGCGTATCCGAAGCCCACTCCGAGGGGGCGCAACTCGGGCTCGAAAGCCTCGGCCTTGGCGATCGTGTTGGTTGCGAGATACCCGGTGAGCACGGCGAACACGATGACGAGGGCTGCGAACAGCACCCACGGATCGATCAACCCCGCCGCCGCGGCGACCGCGGGGCCGGTGACGACGAGTCCCGTGGCGCCGAAGAAGACCAGCAGGGCCTTGCGACCGATGCGATCGCTGGCCGCTCCACCCAATGGTTGCAGCACCATGAGGACCACCAACGCGAGGAGTACCGCTGTCGTGCTGGCACGCTCCACGCCCGCACCGCCGGATACGAACGCCGCCTCTCGCGACACTGACGGCACCGTGACCGTGAAGGTGTAAAACGCGGCCGTTCCGCCGGAAGTCATCAACACGACCCACAGCAGCGGCCGCCATCCCTTGCGTATCAGCACGCGCAGTGTGGCTCCCGTGGCGGCGCGATGCCGCTGCTCGGGCATCCGTCGAACGAGGAGAAGAGTGGAGAGTCCGGCGAGCGCGCCGATTCCGAACGCGGCCCGCCATCCCCACGCGACGATCTCCGCGCGATCGACCACGGTGAGAAGTACCAGCAGCGTTGCCTGTGCGAGCACCTGACCGGCCACAATCGTGGCCGTCTGAAACGATGAGGCGAAGCCGCGCCTGCCCGCACTCCCCACCTCCGACAAGTACACCGCGGAGAGGCCGTACTCACCCCCGGTGGCAAGGCCCTGCACAAGTCCGACGAGCAGCAGGATGCCGCCGGCCCACGCCCCCGCAACCGACTGTGTCGGGCTGAGGGCCAGCACGGCAGATCCCGCCGACATCAGCAGCACACTCGACACCAGCGCGAATCGCAGCCCGCGACGGTCGGCGAGCCGCCCGAACAACCAGGAGCCCACTGGTCGCATCACGAATGTCAGCGCAAAGATGCCGTAGACATAGACGAGCGATCCGCCGTCGTCGGGATCGAAGAACTCTGCCCGGAAGAACGGCGCAAATACGGCGAAGACATACAGGTTGTACCACTGCACGAGGTTCGGAAAGGACCCTCCGAACAGATCCCGAAGCAGGTGCGAGCGCCGTCGATCGAGGTCGCTCGCCGCAGGCGCAGAGTTCATGCGCTCACTGTAGGGCGCCGCCACGACGTCAGTTGTTGAAGCGGAACTCCACGACGTCGCCGTCCTGCATGACGTAGTCCTTGCCTTCCAGGCGAGCCTTGCCCTTGGCACGCGCCTCCGCGACCGACCCGAGCGCGACGAGGTCGTCGAAGGAGATCACTTCCGCCTTGATGAAGCCCTTTTCGAAGTCGGTGTGGATCACGCCGGCGGCCTGGGGGGCCTTCCACCCCTTGCCGATCGTCCACGCGCGCGCCTCCTTCGGGCCGGCGGTGAGGTAGGTCTGCAGCCCGAGGGTGTCGAACCCGATGCGAGCGAGCTGATCGAGGCCCGATTCCTCCTGCCCCGTCGAGGCCAGCAGCTCCGCCGCGTCGTCGGGGTCGAGGTCGATGAGCTCCGACTCGATCTTGGCGTCGAGGAACACCGCCTTGGCGGGAGCGACGAGTGCCGCCAGCTCGGCCTTGCGCTCGGCATCCGAGATCACCGCTTCATCCACGTTGAACACGAAGATGAAGGGCTTCGCAGTCAGCAGACCCAGCTCCTTGATGGGGCCCAGGTCCAAGCTGGATGCCGAGAGCAGCTCTCCGCGCTGCAACGCATCACGCGCGGCGACGGCCGCATCGAGCACCGAGGGGTCGAGCTTCTTTCCGCGCACTTCCTTCTCGTACCGAACGATCGCGCGTTCGAGGGTCTCGAGGTCGGCCAGCTGCAACTCGGCGTTGATGGTCTCCATGTCGGATGCCGGGTCAACCTTGCCCTCGACATGCACCACGTCACTGTCGGCGAATCCACGCACGACCTGCGCGATCGCGTCCGCCTCACGGATGTTTGCAAGGAACTTGTTGCCGAGTCCCTCCCCCTCGCTCGCACCGCGGACGATGCCGGCGATGTCGACGAAGGAGACGGCGGCAGGCAGAATGCGCTCGCTGCCGAAGACCTCGGCGAGCTTCTCGAGTCGCGGATCGGGCAGGTTCACCACACCGACGTTCGGCTCGATCGTCGCGAACGGGTAGTTCGCGGCGAGCACCTGGTTCTTCGTCAGAGCGTTGAACAGGGTCGACTTGCCGACGTTGGGGAGACCGACGATTCCGATGGTAAGAGCCACGGGGTGTCAGTCTACGTGCGCGGGCGGCGCTCGCCGCCGCGTGCAACGCCGCGGACCGAGACACATACTGACTGTGGATAAGGTTAGGGTTACCTACTTAAAGAGAGAGGGCTCTCATGCCTGTGTCCGTCCCTCGCCGCATCATCGCGGCATCCATCCTCAGCGTCGCCGCGCTCGGTCTGTCCGCGTGTGCGGGATCCGCCGCTCCGGGCTCGTCCTCCGCGACCGACCCGTCGAGCCTGAGCGGTACGAGCATCACGGTGTACAACGCCCAGCACGAGGAGCTCACGCAGGAATGGGCCGACGCGTTCACGAAGAAGACCGGCATCGAGGTGGTGCTGCGTAACGGCAGCGATTCCGAACTCGGCAACCAGATCGTGCAGGAGGGAGCCGCTTCGCCCGCAGACGTCTTCCTCACCGAGAACTCCCCTGCGATGTCCCTCGTCGAGAACGCGGGCCTGCTCGCCCCCGTCGCTGCCGACACGCTGGCGAACGTGCCCACGCAGTACCGTCCCGCCAGCGGCGACTGGACGGGGATCGCGGCGCGGTCGACGGTGATGGTCTACAACCCGTCGCTCATCTCATCCGACCAGCTGCCGACGTCGATCATGGACCTGCAGAAGCCGGAGTGGAAGGGCCGCTGGGCGGCGTCGCCCACGGGCGCCGACTTCCAGGCGATCGTGTCGGCCATCCTGCAGGAAAAGGGCGAGGACGCCACCGCCGCCTGGCTCAGCGCGATGAAGGAGAACGCGTCGCCGTACAAGGGCAACAGCACCGTCATGAAGGCGGTCAACGCGGGCGAGATCCCGCTCGGCGTCATCTACCACTACTACTGGTTCATCGATCAGGCCAAGACGAAGGAGAACAGCGCCAACACGAAGCTGGCCTACTTCGGCCCGCAGGACCCGGGCGCGTTCGTCAGCATCTCGGGTGGCGGCGTACTCGCCTCGAGCAAGAACGCGGCCGCAGCGCAGGCGTTCCTCGCATTCATCACCGGCCCCGGCGGACAGCAGGTACTGCGCGACGGCACGAGCTTCGAGTACGCGATCGGCAGCAATGTCGACTCCAACCCGGCCCTGCCGCCGTTGAGCTCGCTGCAGCCGCCGGCGATCGATCCGTCGACGCTGAACAGCAAGAAGGTCACGGATCTGATGACCGCAGCGGGGC